>JAMDBT010000023.1:9084-10525 GCA_023487205.1 Thermoplasmatota archaeon | reverse complement strand
ATTCCTGAAGATGAATGAATCTCCAGTTGAACTGGCCGGAATCGATCCAGTTCATCCAAAGGAGTAAAGCCTTTTAGAATAGGGGAGCAATCTGCTTGTGTCCGCCATGCCAGCCAGGAGTCTCTGCATACTTGTGTCTGGAACAGGTACAGGTATGGAGAACATTTTATCCGCTATCCAGTCACGGAAAATTGACTGCAAAGTTGTCGGAATAATCTCGGACAGAAAGGCTCCGGGAGCTGAAGAAAGGGCTAGCAGATACGGAATGGCCGTCACTGTGATCGACAGGAAGTCGCCGGATTTCCATCATGATCTGGAGGAGGACCTAGAAGCAATGAATCCAGACCTGCTGGTTCTGTCCGGATTCCTCAGCATCCTGCCGGAAGCCGTGCTTGAAAGGTTTCCCCAGAGAATAATCAACTCCCATCCCGCGATCCTTCCATGTTTTGGAGGCATGGGCATGTACGGGAAGAAGGTCCATGAGAAAGTCATTGCAAGCGGTGCCAGGATTACCGGATGCACTGTGCATTTCGTTACAGGGGAAGTGGACGGCGGACCCATAATATCACAGGCCACTGTGCCGGTGCTTGACAGTGACACGCCTGAATCGCTCCAGGATCGCGTGAAGGAAGCTGAGCACAGGCTGATGATAAAAACGCTTGCGGACCTTACCACCATGAAGTACTCAGTATCAGGGAACAGAGTTATTTTCCGCTGAACCTGCCCGGGGAGAATTGAGTACGACTCCCTTAAGGGCCAGGACAAAGTACGATATCCCTGCAATTATGGTGACTACTCCTGCCACAAGCAGGACTGATATTGTAACCGCGTTGGTCCCATACAGTACGACGCCGGAGAATACGCTGTTGAAGAAAAGGTGCATGGGGATATCCATATACGGCCCGAACTTCACGTAACCAACTGCCAGGAAGAACCCAGTCACCGCCGCAGGAAGTATCTTTCCCCACCCCCAGTCCCCGAAATAGAAATGCGCGTATCCAAACAGGAAACTCGTAAGAAATATGAGGGCCCAGTCTGACTTTCCAATCCTGATGCCATACTTCTTCCTGTAGTGGCCCGGTGCAAGGAAGGATAGCAGGGCGTCTAGGACGACGTTCTCTTCCCACTTCAAGCCGCCGCCGGAGAAATGATCCCGGACAGGGGATTCTGCCCTTGATCCCTTGAAGATCACCAGGAAAAAAGTCAGCAGGCCCAGTGGGATTATCCGGAAACTGGTCTCTTCAGCAAGAGGCGCATACACAAGGTTAGTGAAATTCACGGCTGGGGGGAGATATGAGGGAGCTACGCTGTGCAGGACAATTGGAATTCCAAGAGTCTCCTCCACGATGGTGATTGCAATCACGATTATGAAAGCCGCAGAAACAGTGAGAGAATAGAATATGACGGGACTGGAGAAACTTGCACTCCTGCTGCCCTTGCG
>JAMDBT010000023.1:5551-8522 GCA_023487205.1 Thermoplasmatota archaeon | reverse complement strand
TCATGAACAACGGTGAACGACTCTATCCTCCCTCCACCTGAAAGCTCCTTTTCCCTCATCTTTCCAATGGAATCCCTGTGGCACTTGGGGCATATATCCCTGGGCGGAAAATAGACTGTATTACAGTTTCCGCACACATGCGATACGAGCCTGTACCTGTGGATGCTCTCTCTCCAAACGCTTGAAAGTTCCCCCATCTTCACTCACTCCCTATAATGTGCACAACCGAGGTTGAACCGGAACCAGACATGCTGTGGAACAACCCGTCGTGTGCATTTTTTATCTGCCTTTCTCCGGCCTTGCCCTTGATCTGCAAGTATCCTTCCACGATCTGGCCCACTCCGGTGGCACCCATTGGATTGCCCTTCGCCTTGAGCCCGCCGGACGGATTCACTGGCAACGGCGCGTTCAGGCCGATGTTCTCCATCACAAGATCCTTGGCTTTTCCCTTGGGGGCAAAACCGAGGTCCTCCAGTTCCATGAGGCCGTATATGCTGTAAGAGTCGTGTATTTCCGCGAACGAGATGTCCGAGGCTTTGGTTCCGGATTTCTCGAACGCCTGCCTTGCAGCCTGGATTGTGGACTTGAGCGTGTAGATGGACTCCCTGCTGTGAAGCGCAAGATAATCCTGGGCAATGGCGGACCCCTTGATCCTGATTCCATCCTTTCCGACAGATTTCGCGAACTTGTCGGAGGCAAGGATCAGGGCAGACGCGCCATCGCTGACCGGGCTGCAGTCCATCAGGTTCAAAGGCTCCGCAACCAATGTGGCATTCATTGCCGCATCAAGCGTAATCTTGTTCCTGTAGTGTGCATTCGGATTCAGCGATGCATTCGCATGGTCATTGACCGAAATCATTGAAAGGGCCTCCTTTTCGACCTTGAAATCTTTCATGTACTTCCTTGCCGAGATTGCAGCCATTGATGCAGCAGTTGCCCCAAAGAAGGCTTCCCACTCCCTGTCCAAAGTTGTTGAGACGATATCATGGATTTCCGATCCGTAGATATCGGTCATCTTTTCAACTCCACCGACCATGGCAACTTCATACTCTCCGGACTTGATGGAAAGGTAAGCTTCCCTGACAGCCGAGGCGCCGGAGCTCGTGGAAGATTCTATTCTCACGGCCGGAATGCCGCTTGCCGCGATCCCGGAGAAATCTGCAAGCAGAGAACCCATATCGTTCTGCCAGTTGAGCGTGCCCGCAAGGCTGCTGCTGCCGTAAAGGATGCCGACGTCCTTGGAAAGTATTCCTGCGTCCTCAATCGCCTTGAGCCCGGCTTCCACGGCGAGCTCACGCAGGGACTTGTCCCATAGCTCGCCGAACTTGGTTTCTCCCGCGCCGATAATGTGCACTTCAGGCAACGTCGTCACCTACCACTATTTTCCTCTTGAATTTCGCATAGACCGCATAATCCAGCCACTTCACTTTGCTCAGCATCTCCTTTATGGTGGGGACGGAGTTCCTGTCCACTTCATCTATCTTATCCGTAACGGTGAGGTCAAAAGCGTCCGACCCCGCCCCCGATCCGAAGGATACCGCAAGAATCCTGTCACCAGAGGATGCCTTGTCCAGTATGGCGGAAAGGCCCGTCATCATGGAACCGGAGTAAGTGTTGCCGATAACCGGCGTCAGGAGGCCGTCTTTGTACTGGTCATCCTTGAAGCCGAGGGTCTTGGCAGCCCTGGTCGGAAACTTTCCGTTTGGCTGGTGAAATACGGCATAGTTATAGTCGGCGGGTTTTGTCCCCATCTTTTCCATTATCATCCTGGACGCGTTCAGGGTGTGCCTGAAATATGCCGGTTCACCCGTGAACCTCTCTCCATGGGTTGGATATGGCTGGCCCTCGCGTCTCCAGAAATCAGGAGTATCCGAAGTCACAGAGAGCGTATGGTTAATCTCCGCAATTGGGTCCTCCTTTCCAATAATAAATGCAGTTCCTCCTGCAGATGCTGAATATTCCAGTGCATCGCCGGGAGCGCCCTGCGAGGTATCTGCGCCGATAGCCATTCCGTACTTTATCAGGCCGGAATCCACCATGGCCTTTACGTTCTGCATTCCTGCAGTTCCCGCCTTGCAGGCAAACTCATAGTCTGCCGAGAAAAGCTTGAAGTCCGTTCCAATGGCGGAAGCTACAATGGTTGCAGTAGGCTTGACCGCGTATGGGTGTGATTCGGATCCCACATAGATTGCTCCGATGTCCATGGGGTCGATTTTCCTCCTCTTGATTGCGTTTCTCGCTGCCTCCACAGAAATGGTGGCAACGTCTTCGTCGGGCGACGGCACGGACTTGCTAAGGATGTTAATTCCGTTCCGGATACTGTCGGGGTCCTCCCCCCACACTCTCGCTATCTCATCAGGCTTGATCCTGTACCGAGGGATATAGGATCCATAGCTAATTATTCCAGACATTCTAGTCCTCTCAGAGAGATGTGCTACCTATTTAAAAATTAACGAAGTCGACTTCAACAATTGCCGAAACCACTCACAGTGTGATAAGGGCAGATTTCCCAATAATATGACCGAACAAATATATATATCTGATCAATCACTCAATACAACGGTGAAACATGGCAGATGAAAGTTCACTCTCGCCAAATAGCAAGAAGGTATATGAAGCTATAAAGAAGCTCGGCGCAACGTCGGAAGACAAGCTGAAAACAGCGGACGATATCATGAAAGCTTCCGGCCTTGGAAAAGCCATAGCAACAGGGGCACTTCAGGACCTTCTGAGCAAAGGGTTTGTCAAGAGGGTCGCAAGGCAGAAGAGCGCGGGATACTACATTCTGAAATAGATCCTGCGCTGCCTTAGTACAGAACTACCACGACAATTCCGCCGGCGCCTTGAACCCGCTTTGTCGCGTTAAGATATGGATCAGGACTAAAGATTTGAATTATCGCCGGAAAAATTCAGGGTCTCTCGTCGCTGACCAGCCGAACTTCAGGCAGACCGGAATTAACGGGAAAAACAA
>JAMDBT010000023.1:0-5018 GCA_023487205.1 Thermoplasmatota archaeon | reverse complement strand
ATAATACTCAACGTGGACCGGGATAATGACTTCGGCGAGAAGGCTGGCATAGCCGGACCCGTGGTTGGGTATACAGAGTGCTATGACGCCGCGATGAGGCTTATATCCGTTGATCCAGAGGATTCTGATTCCAATGCGCTCTTTGGGGGGCTGAAACTCTATGAAGACCTTCGCAAGGAGAATCAGGAGATCGAGATAGCCCTGATCACCGGAGACTCGAACGTTGGCCCAAAGTCCGACACAGAACTGGACCGCCAGCTGGAAGAAATTCTGGGACAGGGGAAATATTCGGACGTGATCCTTGTTACCGACGGGGCAGAGGACGACTACATTGTTCCCCTGATTACTTCAAGGATCAAGATGAAATACGTAAGGCACGTAATCGTCAGGCACAACCAGAGCATCGAGTCACTCTACTACTATATCGTCAAGGCCCTGAGCGACAAGAAGCGGGTCAATAGAGTCATCATCCCTGTCGGGCTGGTTCTCCTTACTTACGGCATCGTTTTCCTGTTATTCATCTTAGTAAACGCAATGACCACGGGATCGATTTTGATCCAGCCAGGAAGCTGGGCTTTCAACTTTGTTGCCATAATACTTGGTGCCTATTTCTTGGAGCGGGGATATGAACTGAGAAAATCCATTGAAAAGTTGGTCAAGGACGTAAGGACCTACGCGCAGGAGACACGGATCTCGTTCCTGTCATACATCGTGGCTGCCTCTTTGCTGTTGATCGGAATTGCATCGTCCTGGGTCTTTGCGGCAGGCGGTCCGGCCCCATTCCCGGACCAGTTCCTGTTGTTCTGGTCGTTCTTGGTCTGGTGGTCCTACGGTGCCATATTCTCTCTGGAGGCGGGCAGAGGTCTCGATCTGATCGTGAGCGGAAAGCGGGGTCTCGACAAGATGCTGTATGGGCTCATGTTCTCCCTGTCAATCGCGATGGTGGTGTACGGGGTCATCAATTACCTCAGGTACGTGCTGGGGTATTTCCCGAAGAACGTTGCCCTTCAGGAAGCCATGCTCAACATAGGGCTCGTTGTTCTCGGAATCGTTGTGGCAGTCCTTTCCTCGCTGGTAAACAAGTACTACAACGATGTCATCAACATAAACAACCTTGACATCTCCGGTTCGGAACGCTGAATTGTTCATATGAATTTTCAGGATTGGAACCCAATCTACCGCAGAATTCTGGAGGATTTTGGATTCGACGCTGATCAGGATAAGAAGTCCGCAAAGCTTCTGGCACAACTGCTGAAGGGCAAGCCTCCGATCACAGGGTCGGCTTTCTTCGGCACCAGTGCGCTGATAATTGGTCCTGCAATAACGAAGGAGAACCTCCCACCACTGTCAGAATACGATGTCGTTGCTGTGGCTGACTCTGCGCTGGAGCCTTACCAGAAGCTTGCCGGGACGCCGGGGTTGATATTTTCAGATCTTGACGGAAATCCCGATCTGATCGTGAAAATGTCCACGCAGGGTTCGACGCCTGTTGTGCACGCCCATGGTGATAATCAAGCCCTGATAAGGAAGTACGTTCCCAGGATCAAGGGCAGCATTATCGGTACCTGCCAGTGCCTTCCTGTTGGTACGCTGCTGAATTTTGGGGGATTCACCGACGGGGACAGGGCTGCTTTCTTTTTCGACGCACTCCGCTACGGGATCATTGACCTTGCGGGGTTCGATTTCGAGAATCCCGTTCTGAAGGAGAATTCAGATACTGGAATAAAAAGGAAAAAGCTGCGCTGGGCAAGAAACCTCCTCCAGTACCTTTCCGAAAAAAGGGGAGTGGATTTCAGGGAAGGTCCAATTATCAGGATCTGACTATCCGGTCGCCGTCCAGAACGACTGGGAACTTCACATGGTCGAGGGAAAGGCACTTATCCACATCCTTCGAGTACCCTAGGATTGCCAGCCTCCTGGCGCCGCTTGATCGCCTGGCCATATCCATGAATGTTTCAGTGTCGGGTTTCTTTCCCAATAGGCTGCTTTTCAGGTACTCGGCGTATACCAGGTCCTCGTCTGAACCTGAATCAGGGCGGCCGGACATTACAATCTGTATGTCCCTTGACCCCTGAAGGGCTCTTATTGTAGCCTCATGGTTCACGAATGAGGCAATAAATACCTTCGGGAACGACTTGATCTTCTCCAGGACGAGAGTTCCGTTCGTCGAAGTGAAGGAAACGATCTTATCCTTGAAGTCCACGTTCCAGACATCATATGGGGAATTGCAGTAGTCGAATCCCGGAACTTTGACGCCAAACCTCTCTCCCACAAGGAAAGAGCCCGGATTCTCCTTCTGGATCCTCATTGCAGTCCGGATAGTCCTGCTGGGAATGACGCACTTTGCGCCGTTGTTCAGGATGAGGGGTATGGTGGATGTCGACCGGAATACGTCTATCAGGACCTTTACGGGCTGGTCTCCTATCTTGTCGCGCCTGCCGTCAATGATGTCTACGTTCAACTCTTCGGAAAGCACACACAGAATTTAACGTTGGTGTGCCGTTCGCAGGGACTGTTTTCGTCTTCGTGAACATTTCAAAGCGACGCTTGCTTAATTCCTCCTTATTACGTGCCGCGCTTTTCCGTGTGCGTATTTTCGAGTTTGCAAAATCCTGCAGTTTTGTATCCTCTGTGATAAAATCGCAAACCGTTTCGATAGTCCATGCAAGAATAGACTGGAGACTTTTTCTAAAAACCCCTCCAGTCACTGAAACTCCCGAATGTCAGTGTTGAGCCATATCCCCGTATTTTGTCGACCGTGAATGGTCGTTCGCCAATGCCGGAACCTTTATTCATGCCTGTTTCGTGTATATTATAATGTCCTCATTGAGAGATTTCAGCCTTCCCGAAGCGTATAAACAGATCAGTGGTACCGACATTCTTGCCAGAATCGATCCACTGATAGATTGGAACTCATTGAAACCCATGGTATCCTCCCTTTACCGCAACGATACGGTTAAGGGTGGAAGACCAAACATCGACGAGATCACCATGATCAGGACATTATTCATACAGGAACTGTACGGTCGCGTCTCCTTCAGGCACTTCCTCGTATACCCGGAAAAGATGCCCGATGCCAGGACCATCTGGCTTTTCCGGGAAAGGCTGTCGGCATCAGGCGTGGACATGAAGCTGTGGGGTGCCGTATGGAAACAGCTCGATGAAAAGGGCATCAGGATAAGGAAAGGCACGTGTGCCATGGAATCGAAATATCCGGCAGATGAAAGTCCTGTATAGCAGTTGCGTGCACGGCTATAAGCTTGGACCACGAACATTCAGGCAACTGAATGTATCGAAACTGGTCGACGAAACCCCGATATGGTTCCGCTCATGCCTTTCAGGACGATCTTCAGCTTTTCTTCAGCTTTATATACCGTTTTCTCGGACATTTATACGGTCAGGAACATAAATTCCCACTTTTAATTTTGCGAGTTGTCCACAGATGAGATGAACATTTCAAATGGTATCTTGAGGATACGGGTGGGCGATGATCTCTACGAGCATGAGATCCTTCCCGGGTCCGGCCGCGTATCCAGGAAGACGGAACACTTCGAAGGGCTGCTCAAGGTGATCCGCGATAGCAATGCGCACAATTTCTCCGTGGACGTTGAAAAGCGTGATCTCAGGGAATACGAGGTGGGCTGATGGTTCTTTACGACAGGGTTCACCAAGTCCCTGAGCAAGCTTGGCCTCACAACGGCAGAGGAGAGCATCGACAATTACGTCGAGAATGCAAAGGACAAGAGCGTCATGGAGGTCCTGGATCACCTCCTGTCGGAAGAGGTGAAACGCCAGAAATCCAGGCACGCGGAGACCAGGATCCGATATTCGGGCGTTCCATTCCGGAAAACCCTGAATCAGTTTGACTTCTCCTTCCAGCCGTCCATAGACAGGAAGCTGGTGGACGATCTCATGACCCTGAGATTCATCCACAACAGGGAGAATGCAGTGTTCCTTGGTCCTCCGGGTGTTGGCAAGACGCACCTCTCCGTGGCGATTGCACTGCAGGCCATGCAGTCCGGGATACCGGCATACTACGTTTCTGCGATCAAGCTTGTGCAGACCATGCGGAAGGACTGGGAGCTGTCGAGGCTGCAATACCGCCTGGCCACCTACAACCGCTTTCCCCTGATGATAGTGGACGAGATCGGGTATCTTCCCCTTGGCAAGGAGGAGGCGAATCTCTTCTTCCAGTTTGTCTCTTCCCGGTACGAGCACAGGTCCACGATCTACACAAGCAACAAGTCCTTCTCGGAATGGGGCAAAACCTGGGAGACCATGTCATGGCATCTGCCGTCCTGGACAGGATACTGCACCACTGCTCAGTGATAAACATAAGGGGGGAATCGTACAGGCTAAAGGAGAGGAGGAAGCTGGGAAACACGAATCTGGGAGAGGTGAAAAGAGAATGAGCGAGGGAATAAATAAGGGTGGTCAATTTTCGTTGGCCGATTCTGGTCAATATTCAATTGCCATTGACACTGGAGTATAACATATGTTTCAATCCACGCACCCGTGAAGGGTGCGACTATAGTTTTACATTTAGGACAATAGGGATAGTTAGTTTCAATCCACGCACCCGTGAAGGGTGCGACGCGATGCCTGAAATACAACGGCAAGATGTTCGGTGTTTCAATCCACGCACCCGTGAAGGGTGCGACATCTCGGTTTTATCATTCTTGTCGCTCGGATGCCGTTTCAATCCACGCACCCGTGAAGGGTGCGACACAGCAGACCTCCATATCCAGCGGTGATTACGTAGTTTCAATCCACGCACCCGTGAAGGGTGCGACAGTTCACTATCATACATTCGCTGATAACCAATGCGTTTCAATCCACGCACCCGTGAAGGGTGCGACTTAATACACAACAAAGATAAAGTGCATCTAAATGTTTCAATCCACGCACCCGTGAAGGGTGCGACATCTCGGTTTTATCATTCTTGTCGCTCGGATGCCGTTTCAATCCACGCACCCGTGAAGGGTGCGACACAGCAGACCTCCATATCCAGCGGTGAT
>JAMDBT010000002.1:7374-10614 GCA_023487205.1 Thermoplasmatota archaeon | reverse complement strand
AAAGTTCAAGGATGACATCGCAGTTGCCGACGGTGTTCTCTTCGTAACTCCCGAATACAACTACTCAATTCCGGGAGTCCTGAAGAATGCCATAGATGTTGCCTCATTTCCAGCCCAGGATAGCCCATTCAGGGGGAAGCCTGCAGGCATAATGAGTTCCTCGACTGGCATTTTTGGCGGCATGAGAGCACAGTACCACCTGAGGCAGGTTCTGGTTTACCTGCAGATGCATGTCATGCCTGCACCTGAGTTTTTCCTGGATAGGGCAAATTCCAAGTTTGATGATAAAGGCAATCTGACCGACGAGGAATCAAAGAAAAGAATTTCCAAATTCCTCGTTTTGTTCACTGAATATGTGCGAAAATTCACGGTCACGGAACCAAAACATAGCCAATAAAATAGTAAAGGAATAGTGCAGAGAAGGTGCCGAGAGTTAATGAACTGAAGATTCTCAGAATTCTCTTCATAGTTCTCCCATACCTGAGTACGCTCAAACGCACAGCGTAAGAAATGAACAGGACCCAGATAAATATCCCGATGAACAGAAAGTAGAATGGGAAGAGCCCAAATTTCTGGTTAAAAGCCAGACCCGCTGTAATCCACCATCCAATCTGGAATGGATTCGTAAGGCCCATCGCGAGGCCAGTGGGATAGCTCTTGCCCGCGAAGACTTTTTCCTGGTCGCCAGAGAATGCAGCCTGGTAGGCGAGGATGCCGAAGAACAGGGACCCTGCAGCATAAATTGCGGGGATAATTAAGCTGCCTATGAGTAGAGCTTTGATGGAGAAGGTAAGTACCATCAATATGAAATCGGCGGACATCGCCCCCAGTCCAACAAAGATTCCTGCTGTAGCGGATAATGACGCTTTCCGAACAAGAATCGCAGTCACCGGGCCAGGAGGGGCCGCAATTGAAATGCCCAGCAACACCCCAATTAGCGCAAGAATGACGTCTGACATCAGTCCGGCGTGATATGGAGATCGATTTTAACCGTTGCACAACGGAAATGCAAACCTGAGTGACCGATGATCCCAAGAAGGAAGGAGACCAAACAATAGATAAGCGGGGACAATATTAAGTAATTACCGGTGGATGGCACAAATGGTAACAGCCTTTGTTCTGATTAACTGCGTTCCCGGAAAGGAAAACGAGGTCTACAAGAAGTTGTCCGAGATTAAATCGATCTCAGAAACTTACACTTTGTTTGGGGAATACGATCTGATTTCCAAGATAGAGACCAAGGACTACAAGGAACTTGAGTCCACCATAATTCAGAAGATTCGAACCATTGCGGGTATCGTGGAGACGAAGACACTTACGGGCATCAAGTTCTGATCAGAGGCCGCCAAACATACGTCTCTTCGTGGACAGGGGCATAAATTTTGCCAGAGTCATGATCCTGCCTATGGACTTCGGGCCTTTCTTGTGGAGCCGTCTGTGCAGGTTGTGGTGCTTCAGCAACCAGGGCCGTATTTCGGAGTCCCACTTCCTCTGGTAAACCGTTAGATCACCTGCTACGACCGCTTCACCTGCGATCTTGCCTGTCCAGAACGCCCCCTGCAGCCCGCCTGCCGTAGTGTTGAGGACAGCGTTTACCATGTCTCCCACGTAAAGTGAATTTCCCCTGATGACTGTTTCAACAGGCGCAGCAAGGGGGATCTGGTGGGCCATGCTATGCAGCATGTTTCCATCCAGTTCCCTGTTCCTGGAGGTGAAATTATCCAGTACTACTTTTGGTTGGATTCCGGACAGCGGATAATAGCACACCCCGATCTTTCTTGTGCTCTCGGAATCGGCGAAATTCCATATGTAGCCTCCAGGAGTTTCCTTCGTGAACCAGAGTATCATTTCGTAGTCATCCTTCTGCTTCACTTCCCTTATCTCCTCATAGGCAACCAGCACTTCAGTCTTCTTCAGTCTTGGGCCAAATGCAGACTGGGGTCCTGATGCATATATCACCAGGTCCGCTTGCATGTCACCATCGTCGGTATGTACGATGCTGCCATCGACAGAAGTCACATTGGTTTCCAGCCTGTAGTTAAGGTGACCTGCATATTTGTCTGCAAGGAATTTCTCATACTTCGTAAAATCATAAATAAGTCCTACCGGCTCATCATATCTTAGTGATATCTTCTTGCCCGTGTCCGTCCTGAAGCTTACGTTCTTTACGGGCGAAGTGACAATCTCCTTATCCATTGGCATGCCAAGCTTCTTTGCCCAATGCGTGGTCAAGGCTCCGGTGGAGCGAACCGGGAGACCGATTTCCTTTTTACGGTCCAGAATAACGTAGTTCTTCCCGGCTTTCTGAAGAGCTATTCCTGCACTGAGTCCTGCCGTCCCAGCGCCAATGATTATTGCGTCGAATTTATCCATTGGATACTTCGTGGTGAAGACAACGGTGAATGTAAAGATTGTCAAGTTTTTGTCCCCACATAGGCGTCAGGCTTATCGAATTAGCATGTCGTTTTCAGGCAACAGAAATCTGACGTTTATTCACTTAAGCCTCACTAGAGTATCGGTTTCAAGCACGCCGTTGATTGATCTGAGTTCGTCCAGGTACTTGTTCAGCACCTGCAAATCAGTGACTGACACCGATACGCCCAGATCGTAGTTCCCGGAGAACTCATAGATCTCCAGACCCATTTTCTTTATGGAAGAAATTACCTCTCCTGCTTTTCTTGGCTCGAGTTTCATGAGAATGATGGCCGTCATTGCATCGTCGGAAGTTCTGATCGTAAATCCGGTAATCTGGCCATCAGCCACAAGCCTGGCAATTCTCTTCCTGACACCCGATTCTGAAATGCCAAGCTCTTCTGCTATCTGGACATTTCTGGTCCGGGAATTCCTTCTGAGTATTTCCAGTATCTCGGTATCCTTCCTGTCCATGCTCTCTGATCATCTGTACATTGGATGAGACTTATTTTCGTCTTTCTTCTTTTTGGATACCAGTTCCTTTGGAATCTGCTTCATTCTGATTATGTTTGTAGCCTGGACCATGTAGAGCGGCAGGCCGGTATTGAGGTCATTTCCAGCACGCAGTATTGAGACGATCTCCATCTTGATTTCAAGTTTTGAACCGTCAGCCAGCTTGACCACGGACCAGTTGCTTTCCTTCTCAATTTCAAAATCAACGACTTCTGCGTCTTCAGGTATCCCGCCAGGTATCGCCATATCTTACATTATAACGGGTCAGTTATTAAGATATCATAGGATTCAAGTTGTAATTGCGCTTACGTGCAT
>JAMDBT010000002.1:0-6570 GCA_023487205.1 Thermoplasmatota archaeon | reverse complement strand
CTACGGAAGAAAAGAAAGACTGACATACCGGATGAAGTGAAAGAGACCGACCCTAGGAGCGACCCGTGGAAGCACTTCAGGTTCTGGGGACCAGCTTATGATTTATACTGCGTGGTTTGCCAGCTGAAACTGTTCCAGAATGGACCCAACGTTGACAACCGTCTCTTCATGACAGAGGGTGGACTCGCACTTTGCAAGAGACATTACGATCTTGTGAGCTCACTTACCTCTAAAAACGTGCCGGTGAACCGCTGGCCATCAAATCTTGTCAGGGGAATCGGGAATCATTTCAGAAAAATGAGGTTGATCTTTTCGAATAGCATCAGGGCGGGAGAGTGGCAAATCGCTTCGACGCCTACCATGAAGACCCAGTTTATTCCCACCGCCTTTTTCGGATCCTCCTTTTCGCCGTATTTTTCTGACTCATTTACCGATTACAACTTTGTCGGGTTTCCAAGGGTCAACCAGGTTGTTGACCAGAATGCGGTTGCCTCAATTAATCAGACCAGAGCGAACATAGAGAACTGGCAGAAAAGCCTCGGCGATATAGAGGCGCAAATCAGGCGTTACGACTCCGTCGTTGACGATCTTAAGAATAGCAATGAACCAAGATTCATGACCTGTTTAAAATGCGGGCAGTCAGAAATGCCTCTTGAAGTCAAGAACTGCCTTTTCTGTGCTTCAAACAATTATCTGATAGAGGGAAATCCCATACCTGTCCCCTGCCTCACAAGAGACGTAGATCCTGACGGAATAGTGCCCAAGTATGCTGATCTTGTTTCCGCCCAGACAACGAAAAGCAATTCTGGGATGAGCGCCGTATTCAGGTGGGAGAGTCCGCGGACATATATCTGCAGGTCCTGCTTCTCTTCTTTTGACACGAATTTGTCAAGATTCCAATGCCCTTCTTGCGGATCAGACAAGGATTTCATTTACGCAAGTGACAAAGCGGAGGAGAGAGAACTCCAGTTGCACAGGGCAACCCTGCGTCGCGAAAGGAAAGTGGATGCCTTGAGAGAGGAAGTCAAGAAAATTGAACTTCCTGAAATCAGGGATTATGTGGAGGGTGCTTACAAAGAGATCTTGGAAAATGGGGAAAGCAAGCATACAGACCTATACTTCCCCAGATGGCTCAGCAATTCTTGTTCATATACAATAAGGGAGAGATTCTTCGAAGAATCCATGAAGTTTGTGAAATCTGAGTACGAGGCGTTTTCGGGGAGTTTCTCAGACGGGGGGCATTCAGAAGCGCGCACCCTCTTCGACGAAGCATGTGAAAGTTCAGTCCAGGAGATATTGAACAATGCTGTTGCCGGGTTCAACTACGTGGGCCTTGGTTATAACCACACGTACCTGAGCGTGGAATACAAGGTTGTGGACTTCCTGGGCAAGAGGCTGCAGTCAACCGTCGGATCCCTCGCCAAAAAGCTGAATCAAGGTTCAACCACGGAAATAAGCCAGTGGCTTGAAAAAGTCAAGTCCCGAAAACTGTACGGAAAATACATGGCAAACTCTGCACGGCTGGAGGCAGTTTTCCTTTCAAGACACGGATCTGATTATGAGTTAGTCAGGAAATATGACAAAGTTTTGATTTCGTCACAAATCAACGAAACCGAAAAGGAACTGATTGACCTAATCGAGGAAAGGGAAAGAAGCGATTCCACCTGGTTAAACGCTATGGATGAACTCCAGAAAGAGAAGGGAAACTATAGTGCCGACGATATGAAGGAATTGTGGTCAAAACTTGGTGTCCAGGTCTCAAGAACTACTGCAGAAGGATCCGGCAATAATTCCGAACCGGAGAAACCACCGGGTTCATCCAGCGGCCGGTTCTGCCCAAGTTGCAAAAGCAAATTACCCCATGGAGAATTCAAGTTTTGTTATTCTTGCGGTGCGAGGTTATCTTGAGTCGAAACGTCGTGATCTGTGAGGAGGTGCGAATCCTATAAAGAAGCTTGAAAAGCGGGGAAATAAAGTAAATCCTTGGCCAAGAAACTCAAAGGTTGTAGGGATTATCAGCAGTGATGTATTCATCTGTGTTAATGACTTCCAGCGGGGTTTTTCGCTTTTCATTACAGATGGACAGAAGATACCAGGAACTTATTTCCTTGGAACATCCGGAACATTTGCAAAATCCCTTTTCGATCGGATGTGCTTTTTCGTGGTTCCACCTGGCGATGTGAAAGTACTTCAGGACTGGGCTCAGTCAATTGATCCGAAGTCCAGGTTAGAGGATACCTATGATAAAGTTCCGCCGGAGGAAGTTGCATGCTATACTGGCGAGGTGCTTAATGCGAGCGATCCAAATCCCGGGAAACAGGAATGGGACCAAGAGTTCATTCTTGTTAAAATGGCCGTCCCGTGGTACGAGAAACTGAATCTGAACGATTTGGTACCTGAGATCTCAGATAATGTTGACTTTTGTCCTTTGCTAAAGGCATTTGAGGACGGAACTTCGGAGCTACTTCTGCCGGCCAGTCGTTTTTCTTTCCCGGACATTTCAAGGCAAATCACCAAAGTCGACAAGGAGGCAGACATTTCAGTCTTCAAACCATCGCTATGGTTTGACGTAACTACACTGAAGTTCGTACCGAGGGACCAAGACGGGTTTTTCCAGTGCACCGGGTTCTACAGTCATAACGACGGTTTTCAGGAACCATTCAAGACGCCTATAACTGCGAAAAAATTTCCGGTTTGCCCGGTATGCCGGTCTGCAGATCAGGTTCAAAGAGTATCAAGTGCCTACGCGGAAGGTTGGGAATACCTGGTCAGCAAACTCCAGGGCCAGGGTCTTGCAGAGTTATTCCAGAAATCCCTGGACAAGTGTTTGGAACTGAGCGCCCAAGAGCTTGCTGCGAAAAAGGCTGATCCTCACAACCTGGTGTTCTACCAACATTTTTCCCTTACCGCGGCCGGAAGGGAAGCGGAATTCCAGCTTAAGGCTATTGAGAGATTTTATAACGAATCCGTAAAACCCGAACTCCTGGAGACTCTTTCCAACAACGAGTTTCTTAGTTCTGTCAGAAGGATTTCTATCGGATCTGCTTTTTCTCAGAATCGCGATGGATTGGAACAAGACCGCGAGAAATTCGTGGGAGAGGTAACGAAAGGGCTGGCCAGCACCTTCGAGAATCGATTTGTGGACGATGGATTGGAAATCCCGGCCATGATATCGAAGGCGTTGAGTTCAGGCGGTCTAGGAAAAAGGCTGGACAGCGAGATGGCAGAAAACGAGGCGCGATGGCAACAAGTCACTGCCCCCGAAAGAGCTGTCTGGATCGATCTGATTGAAGAAGAGTTTCCTGACCCAGGAATCAAGCCGAGTGACTTCTCGGTCTCCTATGAACTGGCATCCAAACACCCCGAGTTCAATTTCTGGGGCACAACGGATATGAAGGAGAAATTCGGTAAGAATGAAAAGAGGTTGCTGGAAATGTGGGAGGCAAGGGAGAAGGTTAACGGTAACTGGTTCAAGGAGTTGGACGGCGTTTCTACATCAACCGGCAGAGAGATTTCACCCGCTGAAGCAGCGCAACTCTGGGACCGTGTTGCATCGGGATTCAACTGGCCGGATGCGTTTAAAGAGGTCGAGGCACAAGAGACTAATCCAAGGGAAGTGGAAAAAACGGATTCGCGTTCTGGGTCACTACAGGGCAGAACCATGAGTTCCGGGAAACAGGATGAAGTCGGAACGATAAAGTTCTGTCCCAATTGCGGAGCAAAACTCCTTTTTGAAAACGGAAAATTCTGTCAACAATGCGGCTCCAGCGTTGTGCTCTCAAAGTGATTGGAGAACGTAGATCGAGTTCCAGAAATACGCATTTTGCAATATCCATGCTTCTCCGGTCGCTATTTACAAAAACAATCTTCAGCCAATAGATTCGCACGCAATAAATTTCCGCCTTTCTCCATAGCAGGGTATTTTCCCCACATCCTCCTGAAATATTTCCTCCCGATTCTAAATGGAAAATCCACGCAACAAATAAGTATTCTAACTCCAATAGAGAGGACGAATTGCCTGGACAACATGCTTCCGTCTGGATTGAACGCGTTGGATTCGTTATGGTCGGAGTTTTCTTGATCTACCTATTAGTAATGACGGCAATTTTCATAGCCGGTGAGGTGGAGACCGGATACCTGATTCCCTATGTCGTTTCGGAGTTTCTCGCGATCACTGTGTCATTCATCCTCATTGCCATAGCTGGATTCGGCTTGGCGATTCTGGGAAGGTACTCCTTTGAACTTGGAATGAAAGAAGTGGTCGATTCAGTTTTTGAGATCGTGGAAGTCAGAAGGGGAAATCTTGGCATCATAACGACAGGAGGAGTGAAGACTGGCGTGAGATGTATCGAACATCTGAAAGTCGGTGATTTAATCAAGATAAAGACACTGGACAGAAGAAGGGGGCAGTGGTTTGAACGCATATATGACGCAAGCAGGGTTGCAGACTTACCTATTCAGCAATCTCTTGATCAATAGCTGCGTTTTGACCTTAGGAAACCACCGTTGTAGTCCAATTGAGCGTGACCGCTTGCGGGACCCCCGCAAAGACGAAGGGGCCCACGTTCTCATAAGGCGTTATTGTAAAGTTGAGGTAGAAGTAGTGAACCTCAGGATAGTACAAGAATTGTTGAAAATATGACCATGTGGGTTCTGTAATAGAAACGCCAATCTTTGCCAGCGGAACGACCATCAAATCAATAAGCGGAAAGGTTTGCGGGGAAGTCAGGCTCACCTGGCTGATCTGGAAGGAGGAATTGCTGGCTTGTGGCTGGAGTTCCTGATTCACCTTGTATATGTTGACCTGAATCGGATTAAATAATAACTGAGATATGTCTGAACTGTTCACAACCGGCAAGTTGCGCATTCCGATTAGAACGACGAAATAAGTAGCACGTGATCCGTGCGCTGATAGATTGAGGTAAAATGCATCATTGTAACCATACGTATATTTCGAGTGATTCGCTTGTTCTATTATGGACGGTTCCTTGGGGACAGAAGGCAGAGTTATTACCTGCTGATCAACGTTCGCAATCAGCACGGAAGAAAACAACACGACCACGATCAGGTTCGTAAAGAACAAGTGGACAAATTTTCCTCCCCACATCGTCGATCTCTCAGTTATTAACATCTAATGGGTATATATCTTTGGTGTAACTCTAAGCCAGACGCTTCACTCGCTTCTAAGAAATGGTACGTCCTGTAATTATGAGCCCAGAAGAATTCTACGGTTTCACATTCTCGCCTGGAATGCATTAGCTCCTTTTCCCAGGATCAGTAACCAGAATTCTGAAGCAACTGCTGGCACGTTTCCCAACAAGTTTTCTGCGAAAAATTAAATAAACAGAGTTCATTTCAATCGGGAGGGCTTGAATTGGCAGAAGAGAACATCATTTATGTCGGAAAGAAACCTACAATGAACTATGTGTTGGCCATTGTGACACAATTCAACAACAACGTGGATCACATTACGATCAAGGCGCGTGGAAAAGCAATAAGCAAGGCTGTAGACATTGCGGAGATCACGAGACGGAAATTCCTGCACGAAGCTAAGTACTCAGCAATCAAGCTCGATACTGAGTTGTTGAAGGGCGAGAGAGGAGAACTCAACGTTTCCTCCATCGAAATTACACTGACGCGCTAATTCGTCGAATCCATTTTCCTGGCATTTTTCCCATTACTTGCTGAAGTTACGTGTTGGTTGACAAAACACCCCCGGATCCGCGATAACCGTTAAATGAAAAGTTGCGATTCCGGCAAGGACAAAGAAGTCCCATGAAAAGCTTGTACGAGTGGGAACTCAGCCTTAAAGAAAAAGTCAGCATTATCAACGCACGGCTACTTGAAGCGGTTAAGTGCGATGAGGAGAACCTCCACGACATGGCAAGATACACGGTTGAAGCTGGAGGAAAGCGGCTCAGACCAATTCTTACCATCCTGAGTTATTCCATAGCAACCGATCAGCCCTATGAGAAAGTTCTCGATCTTGCCTCGGCCGTGGAATTAGTTCACACCGCAAGCCTCATCCACGACGATATAATAGATCACGCAACAACCAGAAGGGGCCTTACCACTCTTTCCGAGAAGCACGGGGTATATAACGCGATAGTAGTGGGAGATTACCTGTTTTCCAAGGCATATGAGTTAGGATCAAAGTATGGGCCGGAGGTGTCGGCAATACTTGCCGAAGGGGCTACTGAACTCGCGGAAGGACAGACACTGGAATATGCCAACTTGGGCAATCTCGATCTCTCCGAAGAGACTTACCTTAAGATCATATCACTAAAGACCGCAAGCTTCTTCGCGACATGTGCGGAAGGTGCCTCTATCGTGGCGGAGTCAAGCGCAAAAATGAGAAAAAGCCTGCGGGATTTTGCATTCAATATGGGCATGGCGTTCCAGATTACTGACGACATCCTCGACATAATGGGGAGCGAGAAGAGCATTGGAAAGACTGTTTTTGCAGACTTGAAACACAATGCGATCACGCTCCCGATAATCTATGCCCTCCGAAATGGGGGCACCGATGCCAGGGACCTCAAGAACTTCCTTCAAAGCGGCGTTTCAGAC
>JAMDBT010000048.1 GCA_023487205.1 Thermoplasmatota archaeon | reverse complement strand
ACCGTAACAGGAGATCCGGAGACGGTGAAGTTGGAGGTCCTGTTTTCCGGAACGTACAGGTTGTTTGATGAAGACAGGGTGAAGTTGAATTCCCCGTTTGGAAGTACTGCGCTGGTTGAATTTATTGGGATCAGCCCACCATTTGGGAACAGGTTGATGACGTTCAGGATGTTTGAGGTCCAAAAGGTGCCCGAAGGCAATCCGCTTTCTGTTATGGTCACAGTCTGGCCGCCAACCTGAAAGGGAAGATTCTGGCCGTTGGATGTGGCGTTTCGCTCAAATATCCAGTAGAAATGATTTGTCTGCGGAAAATTGCTGCTTTGGAATCCTATTGTTACGTTCAGTGGGGAGGTGGTGCCAATACCTACGCTGGATGAGTTTTCAATCACGTTGTCCACCGCGCCCACCGTATGGGTCGAGTTCAGGTAACCCGTCCCGAACAAGTGGTATCTTGAAACGTTGAGGTTCCTGGAAAAGTTGTAGGTGTAAGCGTTGCCGTTACCGTTCCAGATTGACAGGCCGAGTCCGTTCGTGTCGTTTTCTGCCCAGCCGGTCGTCATGACCGGTGCGACCAAATTCATTCCGCCATTCCCAAAACCGGCTCCTCCGAGAAAGTAGCTTGTCTGGTTGGTTGACTGGGGAGAGTTCATTACGCCATATGCCTCAACAAACCCGGGAGATCCGAAGACGCCTTTGGACGTGAGTATTGAGCTTCCAGTAGTGAAAGTGATACCGTTGCTGATTGCAAAACTACCTGAAGAACTCCACAGGGAACTTTTCAGCACTGTTCCGGAGAAATTATCATAGAAGTTGAATACGTGCGATCCGTCATCGTACTGCCCGTATACCGTGGAGAGTTGCGGTGCCTCGCCGGTCGCATAATTGTTGAAGAAGTTAACTCCAAGTGTACCGAAGGCCAGGTCCACAACAAGGGTCGTCTGCGAAGGAAGGGTACTGTTTATCCTCAACCAGTATGTGGTATTGTTATCACTGCTTGAGCTTCCAGACTCCAGCCACGAAGGAATGACATTTGTATGGTTGCCCGATTCGAAGAAGACGTTTGACAGATTAGAATTCTCCCATTGAGAATACTGGGTGCTGTTTATGACGATCATTTCCTCAAACGGCCCCACGATCGGGGTGGACAGGTTGTTCTTTATGAAAACTGGAACCTGATATGACGCGGGTGGAGGAAATTCTGGCCTGTTTACCGGGTTTGAGTTGTTATTACTCGAGGTCACAAATGCCAGTCCGGTTGCAACTAGGCCCAGGACAATCAGTATAGTCGTTATTTGTCGATAGTGACTAAACACTTTTGCTTGACGGCTTGCGAATATTTATATGTTTGTTATCAACAGATAATAGCTATTAGCAACACCCTATCCCGGTTCCATCTCTTCCGGGAGGATCGGTCCCGTTCAATTAATCACAGAACCTTCCTTTGCCGGCTTTTCCATCAGCTTAGGGGTGGGTTCAATGTACAGCGTGGTACCACTGTGGCTGGTGAGCACGTACCCGTTGGCTTCAAGCAGCGTGGCAAGATCCTTTGGTCTGCGAAACCCCAAAACAGCGCAGAAATTCCCGCCATATTTCTTATGAAGAAAATTGGAGATGGACGCAAAGTCTACGCGATCTCCGGGTTTAACTGGCACCCTCCTGCTTCCCAGGTAGTCCACGATGACCTTAAGCAGGTCGGGCGTAAGTTCTGGTTTCTTCCTCTCTTCCCTGTGTGTTTTTCTTTCACCCGCGTTGGGGGGCTTGGCTGTTTCCGTTCTGGGCCTTTCCTGTTTGTTCACCTCGGGCGCTTTCTGGGTGGATTCCGCAGGAGGTTTGGCAGGCGGCGCGATCTGCGTATCTTTCAGTGCATCTTCGAGGCTGGGCTGGAAAAATACGTCCTTTTCGATCAGCATGAACGTGATCCTTTTGATGCTCTTCGTTTCAGGGGTAGTTGCCTTGGTTATGGGAAACCTGTCGTTGGTGACAATGAAGACCCTGCTCCCCCTCTTCTGGTGAAACTGTGCAATTTCCCAGATATAATCGTCCGCTGATGAAGCTGCGGGAACCTGCATGATATCGCTCTCGTCGAGCATCTTCTCAAGCGCGTCCTTCTGATCGATCTTGTGTCTCAGGGTGGCATCCGCTATCGTAATTACTTTTGCTCCCCTGTTCACCAGACTAGAAAGCGTGACAAGCACGTTCTCCAGTCTTGGTTCATGTTTCCCTGCGCTGTTGCCATGAGCCACGTTACTTGCATCGACAAGAATTATCGCCGCCGCCGTTTTCGATTCGCTTACCGGAACCCTCACCTTCGGAGTCACAGAGGCGGGAACGCGTTTTACAGCCTGTGCCTCGGGAATGACTGGTTCCTGATCCTGTGTCTTCTTTCGCTTGAATTTTTCGAACATGTCGTCTCCACGAAAAATATACCGCGAATTTGTCTCCCCAAAGGCTATTCTTGATACTTGCCGCGACTGAAAACCGGCGGGAGGGGTTCTTCACTGCAACATCTTTCGATGCTGCCCGGTTGCTTTAGCCCTCCCGTTTCAATGTCCCTGCTTTATCTCTGTTAGCCTCCAGTTTGCAGATATGCAGCATGTTTTCTGCCCATATTTCCAAATGGACGGTCTATTCTTCTTTCTACTATTCATGCCGGGGTGTTCTATAAATATATGGCTTTTCCCCCCACCCGGTGCCTTTCTTGTCTGCTGCGCCTTCCCTCATGCATGGTTCCTCTTGGAAAGCACTGGCGTTGAGTAGGATCGATAGGATTTTACGCTCTTGATGCTTGATCTCCTTATGTGGCAATTCTGGAAGAAGAAGAAATCGTCCCCTGAACCCAAGGCAAAGGCACCGGTCTCGCCCCCCGCCAAGGAAGCCCCAGCAAAGCCTGCGGAGCAGGCGCCCACGACACCTTCTGCGCCTAAGAAGCCAAAGTCTGACGGGAAGGGTGGGAGCAAATCTGGAACCGGGAGCGCAGGTAAGAGCAAGAGCGGTACCACGAAGAAGACTGGTTCGTCCGGCAGCAAGAAGTAAGCTGCATCCTGCTCGATGATCTTGTCGTTTTGGGGGGTAAACCAGGCTGCGATTCACCCCAAGATGACTCGTTTCGTTTTCCATATTTCTTTTTGGTTATTTCCGACAGTTGTTGAAGGATCAGGTAACAGGTGGACTGGACGTTGATCGGAAGTTTCCTATCCTTGTGCTCGGTTGTGGTTTTGTAACTCATGTCATTGTTAATCTGTCCATTGACCGGCACAGTATAGGATCTGCGGTTCCATCTCACATCATGGCCAGACTGACAACGGACTCGATGCAACTTTATCCGCTTCGGAAGCATATAAGGAGGTGACAGATTCGAATCTCTCAATCGATCCAAAAAGTTCCGCGCTGGTAGTAATAGACCTCCAGAAGGGAGTTACGGGAAGAGATGCTTCCCCGCATTCCACCAGCAGCGTCGTGAAAAATAGTGCAAGACTTGCAGCGAGGTTCAGAGAAAAACACATGCCGGTTTTCCTTGTTCGCGTGGATTTCAAGGGTGCGCTTCCCCTGAGTGTGGTTACGGACACCACCTTCTCGCAGGGTGATCGCCCCGCAGACTGGTCAGAATTTGTTCCTGAACTTGGGGTCTCCGGGTCCGACATCGTAATCACGAAGAGACAGTGGGGGGCCTTCTACGGCACCGACCTGGAACAGCAGCTTAGAAGAAGAAAGATCGAAACAATCGTGCTCTGCGGAATTGCGACAACTTACGGAGTTGAAAGTACTGCCCGGTTTGCTTATGAATACGGATTCAACCAGATTTTTGTTGAGGATGCTATGACAGATCTTTCTCAGGAAGCGCATCGGGTTTCGGTCGATCTTGTTCTCAAGCGAATGGGAAGGGTCAGATCCACGGAGGGCGTTTTAGCAGCCCTATGAATCCGGACGGCCCTTCATTGCTGGGGGGTCTGGAATCGTCCGCAAGAACATTATCTACCACAACCGGGATGTGTATGGAGCGTTACGTCCTTTTTGCGACGATGACTACCCATCTCTTGACAAACGATGCCGAAACCGGATCGTATTCGAGTATTCCCCTCTGACGGGGGTTCAGGGAGTCCAGGTAAGACTTGCATGCCCTGCCCTCATCAGAATTCGCTGCAACGGGAGAGAGCCATTCCTCGAACTTTAGCTGCTTGATCCTGTCCCAGACGTGGGTCACTTCAAATCCCGTATCAGAAAGGAGACTGATCCACTCAGACTTTTTCATTGCGCCGGCGTGAGAACCGTCCCTAATTCTTTCCAGCGCGTTGAAGACATCCCGGGCGTCATCCTCGGGTGCCACCATGTCACTTATGCCAATCCTTCCTCCTGAAGCAAGAATTCTGTGGGATTCGCGAAGAAATGATCCCTTATCGGGAAAATGGTGAGCCGCACGCCGTGTGGCGACAATCCCCATGGATGAATCGCCCAGTCCCGTGGAAGATGCCTCGGCCTCGATGAACTCCACGTTGCATGCTCCTTCTTCCCTGCAAAGATCACGAGCCCTGGAGAGCATCTCCGGAGTCGGGTCGATAGCATATACTGTTTTAACCGATCTGGAAAGCGCTGCGGCCGTAAATCCTGTTCCCGTGCCGATGTCAGCAACCAGTTCGGATTTCCTGGGGGCGAGATACTCCACGAGCTTCATCAGGTCCTCCCCGCTCCTGTGATCCTTGCTCTTCGCATAAGCATCTGCGTGCTTTCCGAAGAAATCCCTCGCCTGATCCGCCATACAGGCATATTCCCCGATAGTGCAAAAGGATCACACACGGGGAGTGCAAAGATTCAACGCTCGACTCCCCTTCACTTGGTGTGGTATTCCGGTACCAGAAAGTGAGGAGGGTCAGGCGCGGAGATCGGGTTGCAGTTCTGTCTCCAAGCGGCTTTTCTGCTTCGCGGTTTCCTGCTGTTGCGGAAAAGGGCATTGAGGCGATAAGGGAATCCTTCGGTCTTGTTCCCGTCACGTTTCCGGGGACTTTTGCGCCTCCGGAAGAATACTACCGTGATCCCCTGCTGAGGGCCAGAGACCTGAATGAAGCGTATGCAGACGATTCTATTTCGGCAATATTTGCCACGATTGGGGGCGACGAGTCCATCCGGGTCCTTCCCCACCTGGATGCGGAAACAATTGCGGATCATCCAAAGGCGTTCATAGGCTTTTCCGACAACTCAACTTATCACTGCTTTCTCAGCAAGATTGGGATCCATTCCGTTCACGGGTCAACCCTGATGGCGGGCTTTGCCCAGTCGTCAAGTTTCCCCAGGGAATTCCTGCAGTATCATGAAAAGGTCCTTTTCGGTGATTGTTCGGGCCTTGAACTGAACGCCTTTCCCTGGTACAGTGAGGGCTATCCCGACTGGAGCGAAGGCGATCCGGCAAGAATCAACGAGATGAAACGGTCCGTTCCGTGGAGATGGCTCCAAGGTTCCTATATGTCTGGAAGGATTTTTGCAGGATGCATTGAGGTTCTGGACTGGGTCCGTGGAACCCCTTACTGGCCCGGGCCGGAATTCTGGGACGGGGTGTTGCTCTTCCTGGAAACCTCAGAAGAGGTGCCATCGCCATTAGCGGTGGAGCGTTTCCTCAGGCTGTACGGCATCCAGGGAATCCTCGGCAGAATCGGGGGACTGGCATTTGGAAAGTTCAGGGGATATTCAGATGCCATGAGAGAAGAGGTTGAGGGCAGAATTCTACGGGTCGTAACGGAAGAATTTGGGGTAGACGGGCTGCCTGTGCTTTCCGGCGTTGACTTCGGGCACACTGACCCGCGTTTCCCGTTGCCTATTGGAATTAACGCGGAGATAGGCGACTCAAAGGACTCCCTCAGGCTTTTGGATTCCATGACGAAATGAAGCAGTCATATTATGGCCAGGGGAGAAACCGGGGATGCTGTGGCCCCCTTTATCGGCAGCGGGGAGCAGATGAACATGAACGCCGCAAGTCCAGCGTCCGCAATTCCGGCTAGATTCATGTTGTCAATTAGTCGTACTCCGCTCTCCGCAATCAGGAACTGGTGAACCGGCAACATGAATCCCGGATTTTCAGGCGGACTCACCTCTGAACCGGGGGTATCCACACCAGCAATTGAGAGCTTCTTCTTAACAATCCACCTTGACAGTTCCATTCCTATTCCCGGGGCCTTTTCATAGAATCCCATGAACTTCTGAGGGTCGCTCCACAATTTCGAGATTCCGGTATAAAACAGAACGGCGTCTCCCGGCTCAGGAGAAATGTTGGAATCTTTCAGTTCCTTCTCCACGTCCTTGATGAGTATCGGTCCGGATTCCACCATGTCCACGCCTCTGGACTTGCACACGTTTATCAAAATGCCTCTGGTAACTATTGGAGGCGTAGTTTCCACTCCCAGGTGCGAGGTTCCCCTGGGACCGGTCGACTGGATTGCGTCTATCCCCCCGAAATATTTTCCATCCTTCGAAATGTGGTTAAGCGAATCCAGATGGGTCCCTGCGTGGTCTGAAAGCTCCATCCTCCCGATGGAGGCGCCAAACCCGTTCTTCGGAGCGGGCCTGAATGGTTCGTGGTAATCCTGGGGTCTCAATGTTATGGAATAGAAGAAAGATCCGTGTGTCGGCCTGTATGGCATATCTGCGTGCAGTTCGTGAGATAGCCTGAAAACCAGTCCTGTTTTGACCAACCTCCCAGCATTAACAACATTCCTGGCGGTTATGTTGAGAAGAGATCCTAGGCTGTTGCTTCGCGAAGATGAATCAGGTTGTTTCGCGTGTTTCACCATTCCAACATAATGACGAGCGGTTTAACTTAGCGGGGAGAGGGGTATATTTCCAGTGGAGAGTTTTTTTTGAAGAAGTGTAAGAGGAGACGGTCCTGAATGACATATTATTTAAATAAAACTAAACATTTATCATCTAGCATACTTCATACATACTCAACCATGGGAAATTCCCTCTTTCCAATGGAAATGGACCCCCCCATCCCTATCATATCCAGAAACATCTCATGGATCCTGGAATCCCCAGTAAGCTCCGGATGGAAAGTGATTCCCAGAATGTTACCTTCCTTGACCATTACGGGAGAACCGTTATACCTGGCAAGGACCGTTACCTTCCCTACCCTTTCAATTATAGGGGCCCTGATGAACACCGCATCAAAACTTCCAATTTCATCGACGTCAATATTTTCATAGAAAGACTCGCCCTGTCTGCCATAACCGTTTCTCCTGACAGAAACGTCTATGAGATCAAGGGTCCGGACCCTCTCCATGGGATTATCTTTCGAAATTAGTACCAGGCCGGCACATGTCCCCATTATGGGAATGCCCTGCCCTGCCATGGTCCTGATGGGATCAAAGAGTCCAAACTCCTTGATGAGCCTGTATATGGTGGTACTCTCCCCCCCGGGAATTATTAACCCGTCCACAATGGAAAGAGTCCTGACATTCCGGACAAGGACGACGTTCACCTCTCTCTTATAATCCTTATTAAGTTTCTCAAGCAGTTCCAGATGCTCCACAACGTCTCCCTGATATCCTATGATTCCTACATTCACGTATTTGCATGCCAGCCGACAACAATAAGTTTACCTGCGGAACGTAACGGTTATTTCCGGCACATCACTGAAGGCGAATGGACCAGGCTTCGCTGTACCACAACAGGCAAGGACACCTAAGACTTGATGCCGGGGACACCGAGGGGGCGCTGGCAGAATTCACCGCAGCGTGTGAAGGAGACCCGGAGAATGTGGGATTCCGGACCAGCAAAATACGCTGTCTTATGGAAATGCACGAGAAGGGAAAAGCACTTTCCGAGGCTTTGATATTGTACGAAGCCAGGCCAAACAGCGTCGAAGCAGCTCTCATGGTCTTCAAATTGCAGGAACAAAACGGGCTTCATTATGAGGCCCTGGAAACGATCGAAAGGATGATCGAGAACGAACCACAGGATCCCGAACTTCACTGGAAAAAAGCGGATTTTTACTCGAGGCACGAAAACGAAAGCGCTGCCCTTTCGGAGACGGAACAATGCATATCCCTGGACCCAGAAAACCCCAGGTACCAGGTCGCGAAGGCGGAAACGCTCCTGGCGCTTGATAGAAAGCAGGATGCCCTGGACTGCTATGATAAGCTGATCGGGATCGACCCCGTCAACCCGGACACCTATTATGACAAGGGAAACCTGCTTGCAGATATGGGGAGGACGGAAGAGGCCGAGAGGTGTTACAGGAAAATAGCGGATCTCAGGCCTCACCAGATCAATTCATTTCAGGTTCTGGCGCAATTCTACGAAACAGAAGACCGTTATGACGACGCCCTGGACTGCTACAGGACAATGATCAGCCTTAACCCGAGGAAACCGCAGCTGTACTTTGACAGGGCATCAATACTCGAGGGCCTCGGGAGGTACGAGGAGTGTCTGGCAGACTACAGAAAAGCCACGGAACTCGATCCCCACAACCCGGAGTTCAGGTTGAGTCTGGAGTCGGCCATTCGGAAAGGCCGATCTGAAAACAGTTCGCACTGAGAACGGACGAAGATGGAAATGACTACTTTTCCGGATCGTCCGGAATGCCGGGCTTGCTCCGGGAACCAGCCGCAGAGGCGCCCTTTAGCCTCCCGGTTTCGATCTTTATGGCTGAAAAGAAAGCCGCTATGAACGAAACAACCGCACCCATGTAGAACGTCAGGTCCAGGGCACCCATGAAAGCGGGGGCAATGGCATTGGGAAACCAGTAATGTGACGTTACAGTCTGGTACCAGCCAGTGGACGAATACCCGGAGAACTGCGCAGGGTCATACGCAGCCAGCCCCTGAATAAGGACGCTCATGGGGTCCTTGCCAAGGAATGCAGAGAACAGGGCAACGGTAGGCTCCGATCCCAGGCCCCCTCCGATGACGGGGGCGAGCGAGTTTGGTACGTGGGCCGATGCGAGGCTGCTGGCGACACTCAAGGAGAGCCCGCCGGACAGTGCAACAATGACTATCGTAAAGAACAGGCCAAGGCTCACAGTCTGGCCGGCGTTGACTATGGTAGCCCTCATCCCCGAGGCTGCTCCCCGCTCTTCCGGTGGTACGGCATTCATTATCAGGGCAGTATTGGGTGCAGTGAACATCCCGCTTCCGCATCCCATAAGGAAAAGGACCAGGCCGAAGGTCAGGTAGTCAAACTGATACCCGATGAAGGAAAGGAGAAGGAAGGCAACTCCTGACATTATCATTCCCAGCGTGGCCAGCCACCTCGCACCGAACCTGTCTGACAACCAGCCGCTCAGGGGACCTGTAACTATGAACCCCACAGACATGGGAAGCATGAACACGCCGGCCCAGAACGGCGTCGAGGAATAAGAGTAGTTATGGAGCGGCAGCCAGATGCCCTGCAGCAGGATGATAAGCATGAGCATTACCCCGCCGCGTGCCAACGAAGCAAGGAAGCCCGCGAGGTTCCCAAGCCCGAAGGCCCTGTTCCTGAACAGCCTAAGATGAAACATAGGCTCCTTCACGTGCGACTCAATGAACGGAAATGCTATGAGAAGGGCTGATCCTACCGTAAGCGCCAGGATGACCAGGGGATTGGCCCATCCCATGGGCTGTCCTTTGTAGCCCAGCAGCCCGTAAGTCACCCCTATGAGGATCAGGGTGAGCCCGCCCGCGAACGAGAGGTTCCCGGGGAGGTCTATCCTGTGTTTCTCTTTCTTGAGGGAGAGGTCCCTGAGCTTCAGAAGCGACCATATGCTACCCAGCGCTCCCACGGGAACGCTGACCAGGAATATGTAGCGCCAGTTGAACGGAGCCAGGAGCCCGCCAATGACCAGCCCGATGAACGATCCCCCGAGAAAGGCGATCTGGTTCAACCCAAGCGCCTTTCCCCTCTCCTCAACGGGAAAAGCGTCGGTAATAATGGCCGCCGAATTGGAGAAGAGGAACGCGCCCCCCACTCCCTGCACCAACCTGAAGACGATGAGCTCCATCGCTCCAGCCGTTCCTGTGCTGGGAAGCAGGAACAAGAGCAGGGATCCTAAGGTGAAGGTGGCAAATCCAAGATTGAAGAGCTTTGCCCGTCCGTAGAAGTCAGAAAGCCGGCCTGAGGTTACCAAAAGGGTAGCGGTCACAATGTTATATCCCATGAGTACCCAGAGAAGATACGCAAAGTTCGACGCCTGGAACGGGTTGAGGTTTATCCCGTTGAAAATGTCCGGAAGGGAAATCAGGATAATTGTTCCGTTGACGCTTGCCATGAAAACGCCTATCGTGGTGTTAGACAGCGCAACCCACTTGTACTGTACCATTCTTTTGCCGTTCAGTAATTCTTGATATAAATCAATTTTGTGAAACCGGCTGGAAGCGTCGGAGCCTGGCACTATTGCAGCCAAGTCGTATAGAGTATTCGTCCAAACTGTTCTATAGTGCACAGGGATGCCAGCCCAATTGCTATGAGGACTCCACTTTATGACAGGCATGTGGCACTCAACGCAAAAATCGTTGACTTTCACGGTTGGGACATGCCGCTGTATTATAGTGGCATAATCAACGAACACATGGCGGTAAGGGAAAACTTCGGTTACTTTGATGTCTCACACATGGGAGACGTCATCGTGGAGGGGAAGGACTCGGGAAGATTCCTGGATCATCTGCTTCCAACGCAGGTTTCTCGGCTTGAGGCAGGAAAGGCTGCATACACTGCATTCCTGGATGAAAGCGGGAACATTATCGACGACACCATCGTTTACCGTCTTTCTGCAGACAAGTTCTTCTTTGTGCCCAACGCCTCAACGACGGGAGAGATTGTGAAATGGGCTTCCTCCCACTCCGACGGCTTAGACGTGACGCTGCGAAACGTATCCAGCGAAATTGCATGCATAGCGCTGCAGGGACCCGGGGCGACAATAGCGGCTCAGAAGATTGGGATTCGGGAGCCGGAACCATTTACGTTTTATTCCCAGGAGTCAGGGGACAGGAACAGCATCACCGGAAACAGGGAGATAATCGTTTCGGGAACCGGATACACGGGAGAGAAGGGAATGGAACTCATAGTGCCCGCGTCTGAAGCCGAAAAGTACTGGATCAAGCTGGAGGGCCTGACCCGGGAACTCGGGGGACAGCCCTGCGGCCTCGGATCCAGGGACACACTGAGGATGGAGAAAGGCATGCTCCTGTCCGGCACGGATTTCGATCATAACCGAACACCGTTCGAAGCGTCGGTGGGATTCATCGTCAACGAGGAGCACGAATTCATAGGGAAGGAAAGCCTCCTGAAGTCGAAGTCCAGCAGGAACGAGATTTTCAGGGGATTCAAGGTTGACGGGAAGGCAATCCCAAGATCAGGATTCCCCCTTATGGCGGGCGGAAAAAGGATCGGGACCGTTACAAGCGGCAGCATCTCTCCGGTCCTGAAAATTCCTATAGCTCTTGGTTTCCTGGATAAATCATACTCCAAGGAGGGTACCGCTGTGAAGGTCCGGATTCGTTCCGAGGAATATCCCGCAACTGTTTCCAAGCCACGCATCATCCGCTAGTCATCCAGTGATTTTGAAGCGGACTGCTCGCATCCGGTATCAGCTATTATCGATACATCTCCGTTGTGAAAAATGAAAGAAGATTCATATACCAACTGCAAGTGATACATTTTCGATGACCAGCAAACCATTGGTCTTGTTAGCGACGGTCTTTGCCGTGGTTGGTTTTATGGGAATTTTTGTCCCAGCCGCAGCAGACAGTAGCGGGTTCGCAACACCTGAAGTTGCAGCAGTTCATGGAAGCCAGCCCTGGTTCCTTCACCCGAGCCATCCGGGTCATGGAGGAGGGAGCGGTGCTCCGACGACGTATCCAGGATATATTCCAATACAGATTTGGGACGCATACCAGTACACGTCCAACGGAGCGTATAACACCGGCTACGGATCCGGGGAAACCATCGCAATCATAGACGCGTATGGAAGCCCAAGCATAACAAGCGACGTTGCGACGTTCGACAAGGCGTTCGGCCTGCCAGCAATAAACCTGCAGGTTGTCCAGCCCTTTGGAAAGGTATCCAAGAACGCCGGTTGGGCCCTTGAAACGTCACTGGACGTTGAATGGGCACATGCAATGGCGCCCGGAGCCACCATACTCCTGATCGAAACGCCATCCGCGTCAAACACATACCTGATAAACGATGCGGTACCTTATGCAGTGCAGCACGGTGCCAACGTGATATCCACGTCATGGGGAGAGGCAGAAAGCTCGATGAGCTCCTCCAGCCTCGCAAGTGCGCATACCTACTTTGCCAATGCCGCAAGTGCCGGTGCGATCCTCGTTGGAGCCTCAGGCGACAATGGAGCCAATGACGGAACCTCCTCGCCAACCGTTGACTACCCCTCTGCTGATCCCGCAGTCGTTGGAGCAGGCGGAACCTCGCTTATTATAAGCAACCCAACCTCGACCGGAGGTACCTACGGATCTGAATATGCATGGAACAGTTCCGGCGGAGGCATCAGCGCTTACTTCGCTGAACCATCCTACCAGTCCGCAGCAGGAATTTCGATTACCGGCAGGGGAGTGCCTGACGTGTCCTATGATGCCAACCCCAACACCGGTGTCTGGGTATACGACAGCACGATTTACCAGGGCCAGAAGGGCTGGATACAGGTTGGTGGAACAAGTGCAGCTGCTCCTCAATGGGCAGCCATATTTGCCGATGCTCAGCATATTGACGGGTCCACGGTGATCAACGGAAACAACGTTCACCAGGATCTGTACTCGATATACAGCGGAAGCAACTACGGCAAGGCGTTCCACGACATAACCGTTGGATATAACGGCGCTTTCTACGCAACCCCGGGATATGATGAGGTTACCGGAATCGGCAGCCCGATCGTATACGAGTTCATAGCCGTAGCCTAAATCTTTATTTCCACTCAATTTTTTTCTTTTTTTCTTTTTTTTCTTCATCCATTTTATTCTCGAATGAGCGGCTGTCGCCTTCAAGCGGTAATTCCGTACTTGTCTCAGGTCTCTACACCAACTTTTTATTATCTGATAAGAGGGGATACAACGTTTCCAGCGAAGCGGAATTCAAGAGGACCATTGAATTTGCACGCAAGGCGGGTGTCAGGATGGCGAAGGAACTGCAGAGGGCATTTTGGGAGGGATTCAGCGGCTACTTAGCTGATCCGGACGGCTATCTGTGGGAAGTTGTCTATAACCCCGAGTGGAATCTGGACAAGGACGGTTTCGTAATCAGGCAGAAGGATAGTGAACGTCAAGACTTCAGAAGACGGAAACGGTGCTTTCGCAATAGTGGATATGGAAATACTCCGGACAAACAGTTCCGGAAGGCAGATGCAATGGCAGGGACGAACAGGCAAAACCCGCTCAAAATAAGAAGCAAATGGAAAATGATCGCCTAAACTGGGGCCCTGCTGTACTAGGACAGACAGGTTCCAATCGGGTGACCGTTTTTCTGAAGAACTGTGACTACGGCACGTATGCCTTGTTTATTACTACCTTCACAAGCGGCTTGTCATTTCGGTCCCTCTTGGCTTTGCTGATGGCGTCTACGACCTCCATCCCATCCGTCACCTTTCCAAAAACGGGATGTTTCGAGTCAAGGTAGTTGTTGTTAACAACATTGATGAAGAACTGGCTGCCCCCGGTGTTTGGACCGGCATTGGCCATCGATATCGTTCCGCGGTCATTCTTATTATTCTTGGTGAATTCGTCTTTAATGTTATATCCGGGGCCGCCCATTCCTGTTCCTGTGGGATCTCCTCCCTGAATCATGAAACTCGGGATGACGCGATGAAATATCACGCCATCGTAGAACCCTGACCTGACAAGTTTCAGGAAATTCCCTGCCGTGACCGGCATCTCCTTCTCATATATGTCCAGCGTTACGTTGCCCGCGCTTGTTTCAAATTTCACCCTAGTCATTTGGATCTGTTGAGCCAAATTGAGTGCGCCTTATAAGTTATGCGCCAAATCAAAATAGACACCAATAGATTCATCAGAATGCCACAGGAGTATGTGGACTACTTTGACGAAGACATGAATTTCCTGGGTTCTGTCCCCAGGGCCAAGGCACACAAGGAAGGGCTGATCCACAGGACATTTCACTGCTGGTTTGCCGACCCGGAATACCTTTATTTCCAGGAGAGGGGGTTGAACGTTGACCTTCCCGGAAAGCTCGACGTTACTGTGGGGGGGCATGTAAGATCAGGAGAGTCTATTCAGGATTCTTTTCGGGAGATTAACGAGGAAATTGGCGTGAATCTCGCTGCCAGCGATCTCATGCATGTCGGGACGAACCGGTTCAGGCTAAGTTACGGCGCCTTTCGGGTGGACGAAGTGGCAGACGTTTATCTTGCCCGTCCGGTATCGGGTCTCAGGTTTTTCAAACCCAATCCCGAGGAGCTTTCAGGGATAGTTGCGATCCGTTTTGAGGAAGGAAAGGCACTCTTCGGCGGACAAATATCAGAAACGAGGGCACGGAAATTGAGCATCACAGGGAACGCCTCGCAGATTGTTGAGGTCATCATCTCTCTGGAATCATTTGTCCCGGGAAATAGCAACTACTTTTCCAACATGTTCAGGGAGATAACGGAAATTAACAGAAACAAAGCCCCCATTCTGGCCGGCTCTCCCCGGAATCATGAGACAGACATTAATGCAACCCCCTGAGTGTAAAGGTACGGTTCTGCATTTAAACATTCGTCCGGTTGCACGAAACGACCACTTTTTATTGTATATGCACCTTGGGAAACTACCATGGAATCGCTCACCAGGGAAGAAGAGAGAGTAATTATTCATAAGGGAACGGAGAGACCATTCAGCGGGGAGTATGATGAGTTTTTCGAGCCGGGAACTTACGTGTGCAGGCGTTGCGGAACTCCTCTTTACCGGTCAGAAGACAAGTTCAATGCCCACTGCGGATGGCCCAGTTTCGACGATGAGATTGACGGTGCTGTCGTCAGGCTGCCGGACCCGGACGGTGTGAGGACAGAGATCGAGTGCTCGAAGTGCGGAGCCCATCTTGGGCACGTTTTCGAGGGGGAGGAACTTACCCCGAAGGATACAAGACATTGCGTGAACTCAATATCACTGAAATTCATTCCCGTCAGTAGGGTGGAGGAGAAGAAATGACGCAGACAATTGTCCTTGGTGCGGGATGTTTCTGGTGCTCCGAGGCAGTATTCTCACTGGTTGAAGGAGTGGAAAGTGCAGTTCCCGGATACGCAGGGGGCCACACAACTGACCCAACGTATGAGGAGGTTTGCACGGACAGGACGGGCCACGCGGAGGTGGTAAAGGTGCAGTTTGATCCGGAAAAGATCCCGCTCGGAGATCTTCTGGAAATTTTCTTCGGAATGCATGATCCCACGCAGGGGAACAGGCAGGGCGACGACATTGGAACACAGTACCGATCAGTGATATATTTCACCGCTCCGGAACAGGAAGCTACCGTGAAAGAATCCGTGAAAGAAACCCAGGGGAGTTACAGCAAGCCCCTGACAACCGAAGTCAAGCAGCTTGGAAAGTTTTACCCGGCGGAAGAATATCACATGAAATATTTTGCCAGAAATCCAGATAGGGCATATTGCAAACTGGTTATCTCTCCCAAGGTGCAGAAAGTCAGAAAGAAGTTCGGCCTTGAGATGAAGCTTCAATAAACGGATCTTTCCGGGGAGTAATGCACTGTTGGCGAAGTTGATGCAGAAGGTCAAGGTCAGGACGGGCAGCGGTGAGATAGTGGCAAGGGGGGAAGACCTGGTGGTTTCCACCACAGAGCCCAGGCAGTACAACAGGGCTAACCGCGACGTCATAAAACAGCTTGCAAAGTACTATGGCGTACCCGCGGGTAACATAAGGATAGTGAAGGGCTCCAGATCGCGGGAAAAGATCTTCGAGATATCAGATTGACAGCAGGCCAGTGCCTCCCGCCGGGTCAGGATTGTCGCGTTAGTTCCCGGAATCGGAAACATTGTGTGGTGTGGTCGTTAACCAGTCCGGTTGCCTGCATGTGCGAATAGCATATCGTGGAACCCACAAACCTGAATCCGCGTTTGATCAGGTCACGACTCATTGCGTCTGACTCGGCAGTTCTTGCCGGGACTTGCGATATATTGTGCCATCCGTTTACCAAGGTCCTGTTGCCCATAAATCTCCACACGTATTCATCGAAGCTCCCGAACTCATCCCTTACGGCAAGGAAAGAGGCGGCATTCTGGATAACTGATCGTATCTTGAGGCCATTGCGTATTATTCCGGAGTCTTTCATGAGTTCCTGAACGTTTGCGTCAGTGAAGCGCGCCACCTTTTCAGGGTCGAAACCAAGGAACGCCTTCCGATAGTTTTCCCTCTTGTACAGGACAGTCTTCCAGCTCAGCCCGGCCTGAGCCCCCTCAAGCACAAGAAATTCGAAGTGTCTCCGGTCATCGTGCACGGGAACCCCCCACTCCCGGTCGTGGTATTCCACATATATGGGATCAGAAAGCGGTACCCAGCCACATCTTTCCACGTCAGCCATCAGATCAATTCCTGAAGTTTCCAGTTCATATAAGGAAGCCTTTGCTTATTTGCACGCTGCTGGAAATCACTCAATTTCCCTGAAGCTCCCAATGACGGGATAACCGGAAACGGGCTGAGAAACGGTCTGTGATCGGGAAACCAGGCACACCCCCATCCCCGCTTCTTTCGCTGCATCCAGCTCCCTTCCAACGTCGGAAAAGAAGAGGAACCCGCTTTCGGGCACGCCCATGAGGGAAGCAATCTTCCGGTAGCTGTCAGGATTTGTCTTCGTACCCACTCCAGTATCAAAGAAGCCGCCGATGTGAATTGTGAGGTCGCCATACTGTGTTGCGCCGAATATCAGCCTCTGTGCAAACGCGCTGCCCGACGAGTAAATGCATATCTCCTTTCCCAGGCTCTTCCAGCGCCTCAAGGCGTCCGGAACATCCTCATAAACCTGGCTCTTCAGCTCTCCCGTTCTATACCCGTGCTCCCACATCAGTCCCTGCAATCGCTTGAGGGCGGGGAGCTTGCTGTCTATGCTGATTAACCAGAGACCGTAGCTGACGGCTGGGTCAATATCCGTCAGTGCAGAACTTTCTGGCCAGGGAGGAGGGTCTCTCCCGTTCTTAACGTCATCACCATGCTGCATTCTCATATCTTCAATGCAGGAACTGACTTCGGGAACGGCAATGTTTTCGCGGAGAAACACTTCCAAATTCATGCTTGCATAGCCGAAAAGTGTCTCGTGAACGAAAGCGATCGGAGTAGTGGTTCCCTCAATGTCCAGCAGGATTACTCTGGCCCTGGTGTCGTTTAGTTTGCCCAACATCAGGCAGATTCAATGCGGAGTAAAATATGTTGGTCCCATGCAGACCGGCTGAAAATTACCGTCCACGCCGCTGCCCGTATAATATGGCGTCCAACCAGACTTGTTCTGGAACAACCGGATCGCCTTGATCTGGCGGTCCTCACAGAGGTTGAACCAGTGCCGGGTCATTCTGGGAATCCGGATAAGATCGCCTCCGCTGACCTCGACCGTGACCACAGGGCCCTCCCGCGGATGAATATGGAAGATGCCATGTCCCGATATGGTGAAACGTATTTCGTCCTCGTCGTGCCAGTGCTCCTTGTTGAACTTTGCAAGCATTTCATCAAGTCCCGGTGTCCGGGGATTCATGACTATCACATCGGCGGTTGTGTATCCGCCTCTCTCCTTCAGCTTTTCAATGGGGCCGGAATAGGCTCCCAGGACCTCATCCTGGCTGGCATCCTCCGGAAGCGGTTGGTCGTGTGACCACTGCTCGTACTCAATTCCTATTGCGTCAAGGTATTCCCTGACCTCAGCAGGACTGGCAATCGCCTTAGTGCCTCCCTCAAGCTTCACTACTGCCATGCAGTATCCTCCACATTTTTCTCCCGATCCAGCTGCAGTCCGCCGGATCCGAGTCCGGTAAGGCCCAGTACTTCTAGCAGGAATTCCAGGACCTCAACGTGGCGCTTTGCATCCTCGATGGAACTCCCCCACGTATACAGCCCATGGCCTCGCAGGACAATTCCGTGAACCAGCGGTTGGAGCCGGACAACGTTGCCGATCTCCTGGGAAAGTGTCCTCATGTCCTGTGAATTGCCGAGTACGGGTATCCACTCCCTGTGCTGGTGGGTCCGCACGTTCTCCAACCCCTTGAGCATTTCATAATTGCGGATTTCTATGCCTTCCCTTGAAGCATAACGTTCAGACAGAACAGTTGACCAGACGGAATGCGTATGGAACACTGCGCCCGCATGGCGGTTCCTGACTATTGCGAGATGCACGAGTGTCTCGCTGGAAGGCCTGAGCACACCGCGGATCACCTCCCCATTTCCGTCAATCTCCAGCATGTGCGATGGCGACAGGCGTCCCTTGTCCACGCCTGTTGCGGTGATCGCAAGCCGCAATGGTTCAGATCCAAGAACTGCGCTGAGATTTCCGCTTGTGCCGTAGAGCCAGCCCCTGTGATAGAAATCCCTTCCTATTTCCGATAACTGATCCGCAACGGTGTGGAATCCGGAATAACCGAAATCGGTTTCCTGTGCAGACATCGCAGCCATTGTTTTATCCACCCGGAACCCGTGGACGGAAGGAGTGAACAAACTCCAGAGTGGCCGTACATGGATTCCAATTTTTATCGACTATTTGGCAGTATTATTTCAAGTTTCGAGACTACAATATGCCAGAAGGTAATACTTCCGCGACAGGCTATTACGTGAGGATTATGCCAGGGGAGCAGAATGGACAGTCAAATAGAAATTCGCACCGGAAAGCAGAATAAATGAATACGATTACAAGCCTCGTCGAAATAGGCAGCCATGGAGGAATACGAGATACCACTCGTTGACCGTTCTGGAAGAGTGTCAGGATACGGCGACAGGTGGTTATCGCATACCGTTAGCGGCAGCACCGGAAACCTGATCCTGGGACAGAAGCACGTCGGGATCACTATCGCGTGTATTGACCACAAGAACCGGATTCTTTTGGAGCATCGGAAGCACAAGATATTTGACAAGACATGGAGCCTTTCGGGCGACACTCACCCCAGAAAATACAAGAGCCGGGAAGTTGAAACCCTCTCCGAAGCCTCTTCCAGGTGTGCAAGCGAGGATCTTGGCGTTCGGATAGAGAAATGGGCCCCCACACTCACGGTTTCTTACTCGGCACCCGATCCCAGGAATTCATCATACTGTGAAAACGAACTCCTGAGTGTCATGGTTGCCCGATATGAAGGAGAACTGAACATGAACGCGGAGAACGCCTACGATCTGGTTTGGGAAGATATGCAGGAGATACGAGCCGAATCTCTGGATGATCTGCGGAAGAGGCCCGCTGATAGAAAGTATGCGCCCTGGGTACACGCAATCTTTACTCTTCCATATGAGGAAGTGCAAAAAGCTTTCTCCACCAAACAGTGACTGGTGAATGGTTAAGCCGAAGGATAACCCTTCCCCGCCCCTGGAAATTAGCAGTATGGTGGTAGGACCATTAAGCACGAACTGTTACGTCATCGCATCAGGAAGAAAAGCTGCGGTGGTCGATCCCGGAGGCGAACCGGAATTGATCGTCAGTTTTCTGAACTCGAAGGATCTGCAGGTCGAGTCAGTCATAGCGACGCACTCCCATTTCGACCACGTGATCGCGGCTAAGGCACTCTGTGATCTGTATAACGCGCCGTTCATGATGCACGAAGCTGAGAAAACGGTGTTAGACCTATCACTGAATCTCGGCAGGGAACTATTTGGCATACCGGAAATAGACCTTCCGGAAACAAGATACCTTCATGGACAGGAAAAGATTCCACTGGGAGACGCACAACTGGAAATCATGGAGACGCCTGGGCACACTCCAGGAAGCATCTCAATAATAGCCGGGGACTCGGTTCTCACCGGAGATACGCTCTTCAGGGGTTCAATAGGGCGTACCGATCTAGGAGGGGACTGGAATTCTATGATCCAGAGCCTGGGAAAGCTGCTGAAATTGCCGGGCCACCTGAGAGTGCTTCCCGGACACGGTCCAGAGAGTACAGTAGAACTGGAGAAAACCACCAACCCATTTGCACGAGAACTGTGACCTCCGCATTGCGTCATAAGATTACGGATGGTGCTTTCGTGCCCAGAAAACTGTAAAGCAACACCAGCCCAAACGTAACAGGTAGGTCTATTTCCTACCCATTTTCTTATTTCCATTTCCTGCCCTTGAATTCCTTAAAATTCCGTAATGATCATACGAGATCAATTCATTAACAACGTCTCCGCATTTGTGCCATCTTAAACAAAGCGTCTTAGCAGATCCTGCGATGCTTCAGTCTTCTTTCTCGTTCTCGAACTTCCGGAAGAAATTGACGCATTCCTCCACCAGGTTGTTCGAAGGATGCAGTCCGTTGATGAATTTCCGGAAATGCGCTGCTCGATGATCAAGGATGATTCCAGCGCCGAAATCCCGATCGGATCGTATCAGTCGACCAAGGATCTGCCTAACCTTTAGGCTTGTTGGAAATGTCACGGAGTACTCCCAACCTCTTCCGTACAGCCTGTCATAGTAGTCCCGTATTGCCAGGTTCCGGGAATCCGGTCTCGGATACGGTATTCCTGCCAGGATCACCATCTCAAGCTGCTCTCCGGGAAAGTTCATCCCCTCCGACAGCCGTCCTCCGGCAACGGCAAAAAGTGGCATTTCCGATTTCCTGTAGTCGGAAACGAGATCCATGGTATCGGATTGTGACATTCCCCTTTCCTCCGAAAGCATAGGGAACTCGAAACCGAGGTCCAGGACCTGTTCCATGAGGCCATAGGAAGGAAAGAATGCAATGGTCTTTCTATGTACTCCTGAAACGAGATCGGAAATCTTATCCCGAATTCTGGAGATCATTTGGTCGTCAATCTCATCATACTTCGTTGAAATGGAATCGTCGTACGCGAAGAGCCGCCTGTCCAGGGGAAAAACCTCCGGGACAACTATGTGCTTCATTTCCTGGAATCCTGTAATTCTGGAGTAAATCCCGAAGGGTTCGAGTGTTCCGGAAAAATGTACCGTCCTGCTTTCCCGGAGCACGGAAAGCGTCTCGGACGGGTCCATGCAGACTGCCTGTATGGTACCGCCATCCTCGCGGGATATTATTGCCGCAAGCTGGCTGTCGTCCCCGTCTCTCCATGCAATGAGCCTCGATCCGAGCGACTTCAGACGCGACCTGGGCACCTTGCCGTCAGATTCCATTTTCTGCTCTATTTCCTCGCCGAATACCTGCAGCGCCTCGAACAGGACGGAGAGCTTGAACGAATTCAGGTGCGCAGAGATCATGACCTCCTCCAGGAAATCCTGGAACATCATTCTCCGGTCATCACCCGAAAGGTTCGACAGCAATGAAGAGATTGAGGAACGAACCATCTCGATGAGGTCCGAAGCCCTAACCCGTTCCAGCAACTCCTTGTCTCCATATGACACGGCCTCCTTTTCTGCCCTGTTGAGGTATTCCACTGATATCTGGAAACTGGCAATAGCTCGTGCAAGTTCTGGAATGTTATGGCATTCGTCCAGGATCACGATCAACCTGTCCCTTGACGTCCCCATGCTGTATAACAGCCGATCGCCGATGCTTCTGTTCAGGTAGTAGGCGTATGGCGCAATCACCAGATCCGCGTTCTTCATATGGTACTTGATCGCCTCATAGGGGCAGAACTCCCTTTCCGACCCAAACTGGAGAACCTGTTCTGCCGTGTGATGGGAATTAAGCACAAAGTCCCTGACCTCGTCGCTCCTGATCCTGGAGTTGAAGTACCTGCACGCGCGGGGGTCGCCAGACATCACCTTCCGCTTCCTTAAGCTGCAGAACCTCGAAAGGGATTCCGAGGAGAATTCGAATTCCCCCTCTATTTCCCCGTACAGCAGGCACAGGTTTCCCCTTCCCTGCATGGCAACAGCTTTGACCGCGTACTTTGCCGAAATGAGCGACAGGTCTGCCATTACCTGTTCCTGCTGTGAGTTCGTGCGCGTCAGGTAGAGAATCTTTTCTCCCTCTCGCCTGGCCTCGAGTGCGGAAACGAGGGCCATTATGGTCTTCCCCGATCCTGTTGGTGCCTCGACGGCACAGTGGCCCTGCGAGGAAAGAACCCTGGTAACAAAATCTACAGACTGTTGCTGGTAGGGCCTCAGGCCGAAACCGTCGGTGAGCAAATCGCTCACATTAGCACTATCGCTCTGACGCCAGGGACCTGCCTCATCCTGGACAGGAGTTCCGGCGGGACAGGAGCTTCCGTCACGACGTAAGCCCTTGGATCGTCGCTGATCTGCGGATCGTCAACCTCCACCTGCCTGACGTTTATTCCTGCGGTGGATATTATCGACAGTACCCCCGCTATGATGCCGGGCTTGTCCGCCTGATCGGGTACAATCTGGATCACACCCATTCCCATGAAGCCGCTGCTGGCGCTGAGGTTCGCCACCGGCGTTAGGCGGGAAAAGAAATCCAGGAGCTGGTGATTGCGCACTATCTTCTTCAGTGCTTCCACGACGGCTCTCCTGTCCACGCCCACGGCGTTGGCAAGCGAGGCGGGCTTGATCTCTATGTCGGAGCAATAAATGTGCCCCGTGTTCTCATCATCCAGCTTTACGCTCAATCCAAGGAAAACGAGCTTCCTCACGACCTCCAGTTGGGACGGGGTCTTTTCAAAGGTTTCCTGGAGGATTTTCCACATATTGCCCTCCAGGATCAGGCATTCTGGACGTCGCAGATGCCGTCCTCGGATATCTGAACCACGACTTCGCCCTCCGGAAGATGGGGGGAGTCCACAAGCCTGGCAATCCTCTTGCCCGCCTTGCTCTTCCTCAGATAGACCCGGAAGGTCGCGGTGTGCCCCACGATATTTCCCCCGATGGGTGCAGTGGGGTCGCCAAAGAAGACATCCGGTCTGGCGCTGACCTGGTTTGTGACCGCAATCACGGCATTGCTGACGGTGCTGTATTTGAGCAGAGTATGCATGTGCCTGTTCAGGAGCTGCTGCCTCTCTGCGAGCGACCCGCGGCCCATATATTCAGCTCTGAAGTGGGAAGTCAGGGAGTCCACGATCATGAGCCGGGCCTGATACTCCTTGGTCTCGTCTGCCGCTTTCTCCGCAAGAAGGATCTGGTGGTGGGAATTATAAGCCCTGGCAACGTGAATCCTCTTAAGAGTCTCGTCGGGATCCGCTCCCCTGAAATTCGCCATCTGCACTATTCTTTCCGGACGGAACGTGTTTTCCGTGTCCAGGATCAGGACGTCGGTGTCGAACCCGCCCTTGTCCTTCGGCATGGTGGCGTTGACGGCAAGCTGGTGCATTACCTGGGTCTTCCCAGATCCGAACTCACCGTAGAATTCTGTTATTGCCTGCGTCTCAAGCCCCCCGCCGAGGAGGTCGTCAAGTGCCTTGCTTCCCGTGGTAAGTTTCTGTATCTCCTTTCTCCTCTCCAGTATCTGCTCACCGGTCTCAAAATTTCCAACGTCTGCATATTTCCGGGCAGCAGCTATGATCTTTGCCGCAGCGCCCTCGCCTATTCCCGTTACCTCCGCAAGGTCCCTGGGAGAAGCGACCGCAAGCGTCATCATGTTGTCATAGCCGGCTTCCCTAAGTTTTTCTGCCGTCGCCTCTCCCACTCCCGGGAGATCGTCGATCGTGTATTCTTCCGCCACTTTCTTTTCAGCCAATTTCAAAACAACTCCTTTCCAATTTCCAGCTTCTGATCGGTTGCAGCCAGGCTTTGTTCCTTATCGGACAGCTGGAACATTGACCTGAGTGCGTCCACATTTTCGGGTACAACATCGCTTTCCTGGTGTACGGCCTGTATGTACCTGATCGTGGACCCGGAGGAATGAACACTCTCCTTCCAGACCGCGATCTCATAGAGGTCCGACCTGTCCCTCCCCATTTCCCTGGCCATGTCCATGACCTGTGCGGTGGACTTCCTGCCATCCTTGCCGGACACGGGCATTATCCTCCTGTAATTCTTCCAGATTTCCAGTATTTCGGAAGCGGACGCCTCCTTTCCGAGGTTTACCTCCACAGAATGGACATGCATGAGCGTGGTTGGCGCTTTTATGGCGACCGTTTCAACGCTGATGTTTCCCAGCACCGTTTTCAGATCGGGTGCGTGGTGTGACGGGAATCCAAGGCTCGGCTCTATTGCGTTTATCGGTCCCTTGGAACTGTCATTCTGATCCACCGCTCTCCTCACCAGGGTGGCGGAGACTCTCGTGATGCCCCTGGCATCCCTCAATGGAGCAAGCGTCCTGGCCAGTCCCGTTGTATTGCACGACACAACCCGCACATATTTCTTTCCGGAAGACGCATCGAAGTTGGCATAGGCGTTGAAGCTTGCCTCGGCGATGTCCGGCTCTTCCCCTCCCTGAAACACGGCACGGATCGAATGCTTCTTGTAAAGCGGCAGGTTCATTTCCCCCTGCCCCTCTGGAGTGCAGTCAATCACAACCTCTGCTTCATCCAGAAGGTTGTCCAGAGTTCCGGCAGTCTTTATCCCTGCTTCCTGGAACGCCTTAATCCCCGACGAGTCCGGAAGAAAGAGGCTGTATTCCCTGGCCGCAATCTTCGAAACGTAGTCTGGATGGGCCTTGACGATACCGACGACCTTCATGTCATCCTGGATAGATACTGCCCTTGCAACTCTCCTACCGATGGTCCCGTACCCGTTGATAGCAACCTTCAGCATCGAATCCAGAAGTCCTAGAATCCTAATAAAGCAATGCCGCATAAATAAAAAACACGCAAACACGCCGGATCAGGCACTTTGCGTCAGATCTCGACAGTGTGCAAATGATTCACCACAACGAAGACGACTAGAGGCGCAAAGATGCGAATAATTATGTAAACCCAATCTTTTGCCGGAGCCGTGGTCCGAGTTGCCATTATAGCACTTATTGCACTAATTACGCTGGTACCTTCCCAGATGTCTGGATCTGAGAATTACGGTTCTTATCACTGGGTTCCGCAGTTTGGAGGGCAGGAAACCTACAATTTTTCTGCCCTGCCGTCCGGTTCATTTCCCGGAAATCTGTCGTGGATTAACATGTCTGTGGAAGGAAGGCAGTACATGAACGCCACGATTGGCCGTGGTGCCGGAAGCGTGGGACTTGACCTCCGTGATAATACGATGAATTACGCAGGATGGGTCTGGACCAATCTCACCGTTCAGGGAAACTCATCCGTGAACATCGTCTTCTCCTGGAACGACAACCTGAGCTATTCCCTGTCTGAACCGGACATCGGAACTTTCCTGGGACCAGGACAGGGAGGAAACCTTTCCTTCGGTTCCCCCGACGGATACGATGCCAGGCTCACGGATCAGTCTGGGTATTTCAACCTTGGTCCGCAGCCCGCATACAACGTCAAGACCTCGATCAGGTTCTTTCTCCCCCCTCTGGATCAGGCGCCAATGATGTTCTCCGTTTCCAATGGTTCTTCCGGCGATTTTCCGCAGATCATGAACCTGACCGATCGGTTTAACGGAAACCTGGACCTGAGATGGGGCGGAATGTTCACAAACATGACGATTTACTCGATCACGATGGAGAAGGGAATCGCAGCATACTTGCCTGTGAATGAGAGCGTGCCCGAATACAGGCGCGTTCAGGACGCATCCCTTGGGTCGGGATCCTTTCAGCGCTACGGGTTCTTGCCTGTAAGCAGGATCAACGGAGTGCTATACGCGGAACCGGGAGCAGGGCTTGGAATTCTGAACTATTACAACGGATCGGTCAGCACCGTTATACCCGCGGAACCCGGATTCAACGTCTCTGATTCCTGGATCTCCCGGTCGGGCAACTGCCTGTTTGCAACAATGGCCAGTACAACGGGAATTCTGCTGTACAACCTTTCCCTGTCCAACACATCATTTGCCTGCGCTTCCCTTATGGTCTCAGACACCTCCAGCGTCACGGTCTTCAGGAACCCTTCCGGGGCGGCCATCCTTGACGGAGCAAACCTCACCTGGTTCTCGATCCAGGGAAGTTCTATCAACAGAGAATGGTCGCTATCTCTCTTTCCAGGTGCGGGAACGAAAATACTGTATGCGCACTTAGGTGCCGGGAAATTTACCGCAACAATGCTGGAAAACGGCTCAATGTATTCTGCTGAGGTGAATATATCGACGGGAGACCCTGGCACCAGCCTTCTAGGAAGCAGTGATCTCGTGTCGGAGGCTTATCCTCCGGAATTCTACAACGACACGGTGCGCAGTGCCTGGAGGACCGTAACCGGAACGGTGGTTATCTTCAATGGCACCATGGAAGAATTTGCAATCCCGGGAACCCCGCAGATTACGGCCGTTGCTGGCAGCAACGAGGGATTCACAGTTACCACGGCCAAAGGCATTCTTGTCGGGAACGGCACCCGGATCATTCTCGACACCGGGGAGGTTTCCGGTACCGCAGTACCATTGGGAAACGGGTCATTTGTTGACGTAGTCCCGGGCTATTGTATCCTGGCGGGGACGGCCTTTCCGTTTTCTCCGGACACAATTTCATTGGGAAAGACCAGTCCGGTGACGATCCACGGGAATGCCACCATCGGGATCGGCGTTTCATCTGCGCTGCCATATGAGGTTCGACTCAACCTGAGCGGGAAAGAATTCCTTTCAAATGGCGATACCATTGCAATCGATCCCCAGGGGATCCCCGACGGAACCTATCTCGCTTCAGTGACGGCTGAGAACGAAGCGGGGTATGTAGCAAGAGGGAACATTACGGTTTATGTGGACGTTTCCGGGCCAGGTATTGGGGTAACTCCTTCGAATTCCTCCTACGTTCCGGACGACTTTGCCCTGTCCGTCAATGGAACCAGTATTTTCGGCATTTCCCGGATAAACGTGACCTCTGCAAACCTGACATGGGAGTTCAACGGCACCGGGGCGACCGTACCATTCAGCCTGAACAATTACACAGGTCCGCTGCACGTATCCATTCTGGTATCGGATTCCCTGGGGTTCTCGAGGGAGGTGAATGTCACCTACAACGCAATATCCGCAAACGCGGCAGGATTCCGGGCAAGCATCAGGAACGGGAGCTACCTGAACAGGACTCACCAGAACATGACCTGGACTCCCATTTCCGGCATTTCCCGGTACGAAATCGTGGTAAGAAGCGCGTCAGGTTCGATCTATTACTATACTGCCACAAACCGGACTACAATGATCCTTCCTGAGGGACACAGCAATATAGGGATATACTGCGATTTCCTGGACGGCGTCGAAGAAAGGGTCTCAAACCTGTCCGTCACGGTAATCTCATACAGGCCAGGCCTCACCATAACGAGAACCACGGATAGCGCATTTTCTTTTTTCGGGAACTCGGCTAACGACACCTTCACCATGACTGCGGCTTCGAACATGACGGCGTACATCGGGGTCAGCATATCATCCCCATCAGGCCAGAATGTCATGGAACTCTCGAACCGGAACACAACCACGATATCCATTGGCCCCGGGACAGCGGGTTTCTCCATAAGCGGCAACTATTCAGTGAAGGTCGTTGCCTTGTCGCTGAGCGGAACCGAGAATGTCTCTGCGTTCGCAATTCTGGTAAACAATACAGTACCGCAATGCCCGTTCAAGCCCCAATCCATATACTCACGAACGGGAAATGGATCCATTCCCGGGCAGCCTGTCCCGGGACTGCGGTACCTCGTAACAGTGGCCGGACCAGGAGAAATTCAACAGATCCAATCGTATACCAATTGGATCAACGAGTCGGCGCAGGGGGAATACCAGATCAACGTTACAGGCATCTCTGACAGCGGGAATTTCAACTCCACAAACCTCACCTTCTTTTATTACAACCTCACTCCCCAATTAACGGTGAGCTATCCCGGCATCATGATCAACTCTTCCAGCCTGGAAATAGCCTTTTCCGTGATTGATCCCTCTCCCATGCGAAACGTCTCTGTCACCTGTGGAACATTGGGTCTGGATGACAACTTAAGCCTCACCCGGGGCCAATTTCTCATACAGTTCCCTACCAACGGGAATTACATCCTCAATTTCACTGCGGAGGACAAGTGCGGAAACGCAGTGTCGAGAAACTTGAGTGAATCGGTCCGGTATTTCATAAACGTCACCTCGAGCAGTATTGAGAGTGCCGTGTTTGGAACTTCAGGCACGTTCCGAGTCGTCCTCAACGGAAACATAGGGCACACACCAAACGTTTCATGGTACGTGAACGGAAAATTCGCTGGAAACGGCATCACGACGTCGAATAACCTGAACTACGGGCAGAACGAGGTTGCGGCAGTCATAAGCTATAACGGCAGGCAGATTACCGATTCGTCAGGAGTCTACTGCGTGGGCTTCGTGCCCGAAATCGTTACAGTCATTGCGGCATCGGCATACTGGGTATACCGGAGGGCAACAGTTAACAAGGATGAATCTGCACTGAGCGACATGTTGAAGGAAATGAACGGCGCGAGCCTTCGCCAGATATTCAGGGAAGGAAAGAAGCACAGGTTCAGCAGGGCGAAGATAAACGAAAAGATTAACGGAGCATTGGCCACTGGGAGGTGGCACATTTCAACTGACATTTCAGGGAAGGAGTATCTGATGCCCTCCGAATTGCCTGGAACGGGAAGTGAAATCCCAAGACCCATCGGCGGGAGGAAATGATGTCGCTCAATACCTGCAGCAAATATGCGGGATCGTGAAGTTGAGCACAAATCCATGAAAACCTTTTAAGAACCGGTTTCATTGGGGCACCTCGGAGTCCCATGAGATTTCTGCCTGGACTGATATCAGCGATACTGGTCGTGTTGATCGTTTCTACCTGGGGTTCTGTTTCTGAGGCATCAATTCCCCCACTGCAGCCACCAACGGGAAACCTTCCTGCGATAACTTACTACACCAACGCCTCGAGCCATTACACGATTACGCAGTCCGAATGGCAGAGCCTGTTTACCAACGTTTATGATAACAGTTCCTACGTATCATATAACTGGTCCAAGAACGTCACGCAGTACCTGATTATATTCGATCTCTCGTACACCGGCCTCAATCCGTACGGTCTCCAGTTTGTGGAAGCGCTTTCGACAGTCGGATTCCCGTCGGTGGGAAACATGACCAAGGCGTTCAACCTGACAAAGAACGAAAATTCTCAAATCAGCGGATTCACGAACATCCAGGCGCTTGACGCACAGGCCTATCCCGGATTCTCCTGGTCTGTTCCAAAGGGGGTCAGCACAACCGTCCAGTATGAGGAATGGGGAGCCCTTCTCGTAATCGTTGCATCCATTTTTGCGCTGTACTTTATTTTCAACAGGAAGAAATGAGACTCTACCGATGAGTCCCCCCAATCATGGGCACCCGGCCAAAGGTCGTAACGGCAAGAATGGCAACTTGCGCCGTCAAGAATAAGACCGGCTTCCTGCCGAATCGTCCGCACACCGAGTACGTTGCAATCTACTGCGACATTGAGGCTACTTCCAAGACTTCCATTTTACGGGCTTTGTTCCGGTCAGATTTCGCAGGGAGCCTGGACGCAATCGCAATCAAGTTGCGAATGCTCTTGTCGAGATTCTTCTCAACTGCGCTTTTGCTGAATTTTTCCCTTCTCTTTGCATATTCATTTGAAAGTGACCTGCTCATGGACTTTATCCCGGAAAAATCAAGATCAACTTCCTTCCCTTTCTGCTTTTCCAGAAGCCGGAATAACTCAATCACCCAGATCCCTGCTCTTTAGAAGGGTGGAAACATCGATGGGCATTGTAATGCCCGATTAAACAGTCAATTGAAACGGTTATCAGGAGTGTCCACAGCATTTTGATTGAATGGAAACGTAGCTTCCAGTCTCACATTTATATCTTGTTTTCCACTTCGATACTATGGCCCAACGCAGGAGAATTGTCATTGCAATCACGGGTGCTTCGGGCAGCATACTTGGGATCAGGCTCCTGAGGAACCTACCGGACGCGGAGAAGCATGTTGTGCTGAGCGAGGGTTCCATTGAAGTCATGGAGTATGAAACTGGCATGACGAGGGAGGAAGTCGCCAGTCTTGCGGATCACAGTTACAAGGATTCCGATCTTTCAGCGCCCATAAGTTCCGGGAGTTTCATCTATGATGCCATGTGCATTGTGCCATGTTCCGGTTCGACCCTTGCAAAGATATCAGCCGGGATTGCAGACACGCTGATAACCAGATCCGCGGCTGTTGCGTTGAAGGAGAGGAGGAAGCTGATCATAGTTCCACGGGAAACGCCATTCTCCACGCTGTTCATAGAGAACATGCTCCGACTGTCCAGAAGCGGTGCGATCATCGCGCCCGCCATGCCTGGCTATTACTCCAGGCCCAAGTCTGCCGACGACATGACCGATTTCGTGGTTGGCAGGATTCTTGATCTCCTGGGGATTGAGAATCGCCTTGTCAAGAGGTGGGAAGGGACTGAGTAGGTTCATAGCGGATCACATGCTGGGCAGGATGTGCAGATGGCTCCGAATCCTGGGATTTGACGTGGAATACGTATCGACCGGAATAAGTGACGGCGAGATAATTGAGATGTGCAGGAAGACGGACCGTATTCTCCTTACAAGGGACAGGGAACTCTCTGCCAGATACGGCAAATCCGTACTGGTGGAATCGACCGACATAGATGATCAGTTGAGGCAATTCGTTGCGATCTATTCGCCGGAATCTGGTCTGGCATTCACCAGATGTACAGAATGCAACGGGGAGCTGCAGAGGCGAAGCGGTGAGGAACTGCAGGGACTCCTCGAACCGGGTACGCTGAAATCCTATAGCGAGTTCTACCAGTGCGAAAAATGCGGGACGGTATACTGGAAGGGGCCCCACTACAGGAACATGGAGAAACGCATTACGGGAATAACGGGACAGAATGAAAATACTGCATGAAGATCGTTCGGGAACATCGGTGAGGGTAATGACCATGATCGAGGACGACCTCTGGACCCTGAAGAACGTTATCAGGACGGGAGACAGGGTCGTATCTACGGTATTCAGGCGAGTGGATCGCCCGGAAGACAGGGTCAGGGCCAAGGAAACCTACAGGAAGCCTTTCACTGTAAGGATGAAGGTGGAGGAAGTCGAATTCAGGAAGTTCTCCGACACTCTCCGGATATCGGGGGTCATAGAGGAGGGAGGGGAAGATGTGAAGGGAGATCACCAGTCCATCAACGTAGGTATCGAGGACGAAATCGAGATCATAAAGGAAAAATGGAGCCGGCAGGAACTGGAACTTCTCCGGGAATCCGTCAACAGCGAGTCCAGGGATGTCGTTATCTTTGTTGCACTCGACGATGAAACTGCGGAGGTCTATGAGATGAAGTCTTACGGCCTTATGCCCCTGGCTTCCATCCTGTCCGGCAAGACGGGAAAGAGATACGAATCATCGTACAGCGAGACCGGGTATTTTGAAGAGATTTGGGGCGCAGTGAAAACCAGGTCCGCGGATAGGAACATTCTTGTCATCCTCGGAGGAGGATTTACCCGTTCACACTTTGAAGCGTTCTTGAAAGGAAAAAGGGGGGTGCCCGCCTTGTTTTCGTTTGCCACGGGAAGGAGTGATCAGGGGGCCGTTTACGAATTCCTCGAAAGTGACAGGAGCGAGGATCTGCTGAAGGAAGCCAGGCTAAGGAAAGAAAAGACCTACCTGGACATGTTCATGCGGGCCCTAGGCAAGGAAGAACCCGTTGCGTATGGTACCCTGGAGGTTGAGAAGGCGTCAGCTGCAGGTGCAGTTTCCGTGCTTCTGGTTACAGAGACATCCTTCAGGGGCGAAAAGACTGCGAAAATAATGGACGAAGTCAGGAATGCCGGAGGAGAGGTGCATATCATCAGCGGACACGACGAATCCGGTGCCGTAGTGGAACGATTCGGTGGCCTGTGTGCCATCCTCAGATACAGACTGTGAAAAATCAAGCATCGATGATTGGTAAGATAGCAGACAGTTCCTACGAGAGAGCAGCCTCCGCAATCCCGTTGGGGTGCTTCAATGTGGCCATGACTTTTCAGTCATGGAAACTGCATGCATTCCATATGGATATGCAATTAATAATAAGCTTCAATGTGGCCATGACTTTTCAGTCATGGAAACAGAACATCGTCACGCACTCCCAGCTTGTGATAATGTTGCTTCAATGTGGCCATGACTTTTCAGTCATGGAAACCAACCAGACTTACGACGTTTACACTTATGATATCCCGCTTCAATGTGGCCATGACTTTTCAGTCATGGAAACCTTTTACAGCGACGATCCGGTGAAGCTGCTCTATTATTCGCTTCAATGTGGCCATGACTTTTCAGTCATGGAAACGTTCCGATACCTACAATGCAAGTCTCCACTACTGGTAGCTTCAATGTGGCCATGACTTTTCAGTCATGGAAACCGTCGAATCCTATCGGGACGTTGGCGACCTCTATGCGCTTCAATGTGGCCATGACTTTTCAGTCATGGAAACGCTGGGAACTGGACGAAAAGGAAACTGCGATCTGGAAGCTTCAATGTGGCCATGACTTTTCAGTCATGGAAACAAGAATGTCTCGGTCTTCTATCATTACGGCAAATCAGGCTTCAATGTGGCCATGACTTTTCAGTCATGGAAACAACACCTCGATCTACCCGGCCGGAAACGTGAACGTAACGCTTCAATGTGGCCATGACTTTTCAGTCATGGAAACTCAGTAGATCGATGTGGTACTATTACCTTCTGTTTCGCTTCAATGTGGCCATGACTTTTCAGTCATGGAAACAGCTTTATGCATTACCAAGAAACGTATCTTTCCCCCAGACGGAAAAACAACATGGCATCATCAAGCTTTAATGATTGGTCTCGAGGGGGGGCATCCGGTTATACTTTCCACTGCTAACGGTACCATGGTCGAACTCGGAGACACCGACTTATGTGCCCTCCGACCAATTCGAGCACCTATCGGAAAATCCTAGGCACGGAACCTCTCGATCAATGGATTTGACATTCTCGACTAACGTGAGTTCAGTGTGCTGATACACCCCCTGCCATCTCAGGGATGTTTTCACGCAAGCCGGATCTTTGGCCGAACTGTTGTGGAATTGGGTTCTCTCAAACCACCACTGCTGCTCGCTCTCTAATAAGCGGGCTAATTCCAATGATTTCTATATGTTCCCTAATATTGTTATCAGAGGGTCCGATATTAATGATCATAATGCTATCCTCAGATGGTTTTAATATATCTGTCAGTTCGGACATCATTATTGCCCTTTCCCTTCGTGAAAGTTCGCACAGGAACACGGAATACTGCAGTGAGTCGCCGAACGCACGCATCTTGAGGTAAACTCGTCTCAAACGATTGCTGTCCCTTACATCATAGGATACCACATACCAGTTTCGCACTATTCACCTCGTGGAAAATATGGGGTACTCTCGCAATTCTTTTGACAGGTATCTGGAGAGCAGCCTCGCCTGAACCTCAAGAATCCTGCGGTAACTGACCGAATAGCCGAACATAGGGTGTGAGATCAACGAGTCCATACGCCTTTCATAGGCACCGATTACTTTCTTCTTTGCTTCCGAGGTGAGGCTCGTTGCGGGTCCTCTTTGAATAAAATCTTTCATCGCGACTTCACGATTGTTTACAAGGGAAATCACAACGGAATCAGCCACAATGGGCCTGAACTCCTCCATAAGATCCAACGCAAGAGATGGTCTACCGTATCTGGGTTTGTGGTAAAACCCGAGAAAGGGATCAAGGCCCACAGCCAAGGTAGTGACGGTGAACTCCTTGGTCAGCAATGCGTATACGTAGGAAAGGAGAGCATTAATCGCGTCTCTGGGTGGTCTCCTATTTCTGCCTTCAAAATCGAAATGGAAACCCGGGGTATTTTCCTTAATCATGTCTCCAAAATGCTGAAAATAGGTACGTCCTGCCAATCCTTCAATGCCCAATAGTTCCTCGCTCGTCCGGGATTTCGAAACATCCACAGTCAGGTGCTGCAGTAAATCGAGTGCTTCGCGACTGGAATTATCGCTGTTCCTACGCAATAAAGTTCTGGAGTTCTTTATCTTTCCCTCCACGAACTTTTTCGCAAGTGACAGTGACATTTCCTTGTCGCCTGCCGCAGAATATTGCCTGATTCTCAATTCAACATTCTTGTGAGCCATTCCATGAGTGAGACCGTTGAACCAGCCTCCGGTTGTGAAATAGCAGATCGGAATGTTCCGTCTGCAGAGTTCATTTATCATTTGGGTGGACACCTGAACATTCCCGAACAGCGACAATTGGGATACCTCAATTAATCTTACCGTCGATCTGATCTCTCCCTCGAATCTAATTATGAGCTCCTCATTTCTCTTGGAGACAGATGCCCCCTGCTCCTGCACATAGACCGGCAGGGAGTCGTCTCTTGCAGGATACAGCCTGCGAACCTCTCCTCCTTCCACATTTCCTGGCGACAACCCTGAGAGCGAAATGACCTCATCCGGAAGGCAAATTGATGCGAGAGAGCATCTCACGCACCTTGGACTGTCCGCCAGTGGTGGTGGAATCGTCCGGGAATTGGATAACTCCCTTGCTTTCTCGATTTCCTCTTGGGTCCACCTGACTATTTCTTCGCTGATCTCGACCTTGACTCTCTTCTTGGATTCTGAATAATAGAGGAATCCCGTCTCGCACTTGTAACCGTTCTCCCTCAAGATCAGTATCTGGGCACTGATCTGTACCAGATCGGAGGGCCAGACTTTCTCCTCTTGGTTTGGTTCCTTTCCCTTCTTGTATTCAACCGGGGAAACCTTTCCTCCTGCCACTTCGACAAGGTCCATCCGCGCAATGATCCCATACTTTTCACAGGCCAGGGTTAAAGATCTAGTCTTAAATTGGATGTCTCCATCCGTGGCTAACTCTTCAGGAGCGGGGAGCTTCCCCCCTTCAACGTTCACATGTTTGTGTTTTGCCATACCTTCTATGACATCTGCCGAATCCTTGAAGTCCCCCTGAACCCATTCGAGATAGAAGAGCCTCGGACAGTACACAAATTCATTCAGCATTCTTGCCGGAAGCAACGAAGGAACCTCGTCTCCGATCATTGAATCACCGCAGGGTTACTCAAATGCGTCACTGAAATGTACCCTTCTCTTTTTGACATCTTATTCTCTTCATTCGAGGTCAAATGGACATGTAAGAGTCTTCTGATCCTTTATGCCCGCTGATCACTCTTGCAAACAAACCCATTCCTAAGTGGCGTCCTGCTCCCAGAGAGAGCGGTCCAGAGACCGGTTCGCGAAAAACGATCTCCACATGCCAGCCAGGAAGCTTTCTCAAGTACTCAGGCAAGAAGTACTGTTTAGGATGAAGCGACCCATTCCAGAATGGTGATTTTCTTAAATAGAATTCACATACTGTCTCAGGAGCAACCCCCGCCTGTTTCATAGCAGTCAGGACAAGCTTCTCTGCCTTTTTCTGCTTCCCGTCATCGAATCCAGGGAGAATGACTGGAGTGACTGTCCTCCACTTCAGAGATTCTCTTGTATATCTTTGTACCATCCTCTCCGTTTCGGATCCCAAAGATCGATTCAGAACTCCGAAGATGTTACCATCTTCATCCCGGAGTGGGGCACCGTGCAACTTGTTATAAGACCAGCGGGCCTGCGTCCCGCCTCCCCCATAAGGCTCAACGATCAGGAGCCTCCGTATCATTCCATCTGCGTGTTGGTGCCCAATGGTCGGCAGCGGTATGTACGAAAAACGAGGAATGTTGGTGTCCACATGGTCTGCGTGCCCGGCGACGTACTTCTCAACTCCTCCAGGGAATTTGTGGTCGTCCCCCTCGGCTTCCCTGATTGTCAGCGAACGAAACATCGTCGCAACCTTGGTCAGGTTCTTCTGGGCAAACGCCACTCCATCCAAAATCTCAAAGACACAATACTCCCTGGGAGACCTGTACCACTCTCTAGAGTACCATACTTCTCGGTACTTACTAGGTTTCGGAGGTTGCCTAAAAGAATTTCCGTCTACTCTTTCAACAAACCCCTTGTAAACCACGGACTGCAAATCCACTAATGACCCTTCCGTGGGGACACGCAACAGACTCTCTCCGGGGCCTATTGCATTCACGGATTTCCATCGATTGCCGGGAAGCCCGGTTACGTCAGATTCGGAAAGAATCTTTCCGTTGCCTATTACCTGGTCTATGCCCCATCCTAGGCTGACAACGTGACGCATCTCGTCACACAGGATCCTTAAGCGTTCCTCCCTGCTTTCCCTCTCCGACGAATCAATTATCCAAGCATAGTATACAGTGTCTCCGTCAATTAGCCTGTAGGGTCTGTATTCTTTCGGGAATAACCGATTTTGCCTTTCTCTCTTCTTGTCACCAACATTGTCCGGCACATAGGCGACGTATCCGGATGAGAGTTCGGCTCTAGGTGCTATTATTACAGGGAGATCCTCGATCGATTCAAGCCATTTGAACGCATTCTCCTTTGCTCCAGACCATTGAGTCTCTCGTATCCCCATATGTGCTCCCGCAAGCATTGCCTGGAAGAGTCGCATGGGTGATGGAGGCCATTCCGGTTCATTGTTGCTCGACCTGCCGTGGAACAATCTGTCCAAGAATGTTACGGATAGAACGAGGGTATCCATCTAGTCACGGAACCTAGTTCGACGCTTTCTCAACCTTGTTAGGTCTTTTCTTTCCATCGCCGGAACCGTGAAGCGCATTGTTTGCCTTCTTACTGTCGAACCCCACGCTAACCTCACCTTGCTGGACGCCAAACTCCTTGGCAGCCTGAGAGGCAAATTCCAAGACCTGTTCATGCTTCAGGTTCTGTGCGTCCGAACGCTTTCCGTCGTGGTCCACGATGTTCCACTGGGGCTTGTGTTCTGGGTCCACCACAAGATGACACCCCTCCCTCAGGAAGTCCTTCTGTGGAGCAGTGAGTGCCACAAGCGACAGCCCTAGTATGTATCTGCGTAGGGGAAGAGGATCGTCATTTCCCGCTCCTAGGGATCGGATTGCGACCAGGTTCAATGAAGCGTCCCGTCTGATTTCCCCACGAACGAGAATGCCACCGTGACTCATCGGGGCAGGAGCGTGCGCTAGACCTTGTTTAGACAGTGCATCCTTTTCGCTCTTGTTGCTCACCTTGTCCACAAGCCCAGCTTCCTCATATTCAACCGGAGGCTTATACTGGGCAGATCTGTGCAGGGACTCAACGTCAAAAGCACGAATTACTGATCGAACGATTCGCGGCATCTTCACCTGAGTGCCTCGAGAATCCCAGAAGCCGAAAACCAAGGAGGTGGGAGCGATAATGGCCAACCCGCGGGCATCACCTCTTGCCGTTGCCTTGAATGCACTACTGAGTTTATCTGATATGTCGGAAAATCTGACGATGGCGTCGGCTGCACGGTGTCCAACATCTAACAGGCTAATTTTCTCATCTCCTGTAGAAATAACGTATTGGGGAACAAGATGCATGTATCCTGCATTCTTGAAGATCGGTTCCATGTGGTTGGCCTGCGATCCCACGCTATCGATCTGGCAAACATTACTTCCATCCCGAAAGCTGTCTATGTTATACCCATACACGCCTTGGCTGCTTTGGTACACTCCTGAAGGAGACTTGCCATCCTTGTAACTGCGGGCTCTGTCTGTATCTTCTAGCGTATAGGTTGGGGGGAAAATTACGCTGCCCTTCCCCTCGACCGGTTCCAGCCACTGCCGCAATACCACGGCTGCCTCCCTGCCGCCATCTCTTAGCCATTCATCGTACTGATCCAGGGTTGACATGTGAATCATGACATGGGACGAGCATTTGAAAAACCTTTGTATCGATTCTCTCCATCCCGGGGAAGCATCCTGAAACCGTACTTGTAAGTCCCACGAAGAGAAGCACTTTCACTGAAGACAGCCGATGCCACGGACACGCTCAGGGGGTAAGTCCAAATGGAATAGTTGAATGAATTCTTTTCTTTTTGGTTCGGAGCAGGGCGAAAGCGCTGCATACCGACCAAGGTCAGGAATTCAACGGCAGGATACGCGGGTGTTACGCAATTTATAGCATCCAGGGAGAAGCCCACGTCACGTCGATCAGCGAAGCGTCTGGAATCGAAGTAGAATGGCTCAATCTTCGTCTTTCCATCCGGCTTTCTCAAAATCGAGTTACGGTCCAACAACTCGTCGGGCTCTTGCGTCTTGCACATTTCATTTCGTGCAGCATTGGCGATCCCGAGAACCTCCTGTTTTCCAGCCCATGTCTTTGGTGCTTGTTCTGATTCCCACCAGTCAAGTGACAGGTTGAACGGTTTGCCCATCTTGATTTCGCCTGATCGGCTCTGTTTTCCCAACTCCTTTAATCTCATTTCTTTCTCCTTGGGAAAAGATTCCTTGTCCCTCTTCTTCTCAGATTTGAGGCGCTCTTTCTCTTCCAGCTCTTCTTCCTTCAGCCCTGTGATTTCGCAGTTGGATAATTTCGACATCAACACGCCAAATTTGTCCCTCTCCACTTCGTTTGGGATCGACAAGTTAAACCTGGGTAGATCAAACCATCCCTCAGAGAACTGCCATATCCTACTGGACAATTCAAGCAGTCCGCAACATGCGAATACATGTCCCGGGTTTGTAATATCCACTTTCACAGAAAAGCTTGGGGATGGTGGATTCAAGACGCCACCTCTTCGCCCAGTTCACCATTACCTAATTTGACATCTGGTTTCGAAGCATCGATGTCTGCGCACCTGAGCAGCGATTCCATCCAGGCCAAGCCCCATCTGCCAAACTTCTCTTGTAAGTAGCCGAACCTTCGGGATACCTCATTGAACGCCTTGTCATTCACACTGGAGGAGTAAGAGGGATCGCCTGCATCATCCCTAAAACTCGGTCGGGCCCACCCGTGATGTGCCGAAATGAGATGAAGTACCAAGTCCACTTCCTCGCATTGCAGCACCTGGCGATCATTGGAGGCATCTAGGAGGGACCCGAATTCGTGTCGATATCCACCAAGATAGTCCGGGTTCCTATATCTAAGGGACTTTGCCAACGGATGAGAGGGATCCGGGTTTAGGGCATAATTCTGCCATAAATACCTGCCCTTCCCACGATCGTGCCACACGGACGCAAGGATCAACGCTTCCCGAAGCTTATCATCAAGGCGCAGTTTTTCTGTAATAGAAAGCATGCTCGAACGGATGCGACCCACGTGTCCCTCAAGAGTCTGTCTGACCTTGGCGGTTTCAGCTCTCTCGACTGCCTGGAGAGAGGGGCTCGCATACAGGACCAGTGATTCACCGGGGATATCCGAGTCCGAATCTTCAGGGGGTCCTTGAAAAACAATTCTTTCCTTCTCGGAGAGACCCTTGGAAGGGACCTTTTCTTCACCTACAATCAACCCCTCATAATGTGTCCCGTCTAGATCGTTGGTCTCAATCCATCGCTGAAGTCTAGCCTTTCCGTCTTGATTGCTTATTTCCTCCAGTACGTCAATATGAGAAACGTTTGCAATTTCCTTAGGGTCTAGCCCGCCTTCTCTGTTCAGCCCGCCCGCTTCAATTGGTAATACAACCGTTTTGTAATCGAGGTCAATTTCAGAATTATCCTTGGAAATGTCCGATAATTTCTCCAGCTTTCCATTCCCATGTTCGTCCAGCAAGACCACCGAGAAGTCTTTATCCCGTTCCTTTTGTCTATGCTCCTCAAGGAGTTCTTTCAGGGATTTCCTAACGAAATCACTTCTCTCTCGCAAACACTCCCCCCCCAACAACGGGCAACCCTCAAACCACCTACTGAGTGAATCAGGACTCAATGCATGTATCTCGCTTACTTTGGCTATCTTGCTTACTTCGGCTCTCCAGGCGACATAGGTCTCTGGGAAGTCTGACTCTTCTTTGCCGTGCAGGTAGGGAGCAACCAGATCGTCGCTTCCTAGCGGTCCTGCGCTCGTCAATGACCACCGGTCAAGCATAATCTCAGTCAGCGGAACGATTTCTGGTATGGGAGAAAAAGCTTCTTCACGCTGCTGACTACTCAGCTTCTCCAGTAGAATCCCAAGATTTCTAGGGCTAACGTCTATTTCATTACGAAATTCCTCTTCCCAACGTTCCAAGACCCCTATGGTTGCGTTGATGGAGTTCTCATAGCTATCGTTCCGTGTCTGTCGTACCAATTTCGGAGGAAGCAGAATATCGATCCTTGCATCACGATTCGGTCCACCTATTCGATTCACCCGCCCGAGACGCTGAATCATTGAATCCAGTGTTGTGATGTCCCCAATCATGTGATCCGCGTCAAGGTCAACACCCACCTCTCCTGCGGAAGTGCTCACCAGGAAAACACTCTCACTGACCCCGCTTCCATGATCTTGGAAAGAGCGAATGACGCGATTGCCTTTGGCCAAGCGATCCCTTTCGAACCCCCGGATGGTTCCAGTAAGTAGGACAACCCGGTTTCCTTCCTCATCACCCAGTTCCTTTATCAGTAGATTCGAGACTCTTTTGGCAATTTGGGGCGATCTCACGTAGATCACCACTTTTGATCCCTCATCTTTGTGAGAGAGGCTCAATCTGACCAGTTCGCTCTCAAAATTTCTTTCAACCTCTCCGTTTCTTCCTCGGTCCTCTGCATCCATGCGAGAGAGATGCAGACGTTTCGTCGCATCAATTCGTTCTGTTACCCTCTTATCTTTGTAGTCGTCGGGTTCCAGCCGAAATCCATGATTATCCGGAAGCAGACTTGTTGCGGACAGTTGAATGACCCTGACGGGTCTCGGTTCTTCTGAGTTGGCCTGGAAGCGAACAATTTCATCCAAGAGCTCGGCAAAGGCAGGCGTCAAGTGTGCCTCGTCGTGAACAATGAGAGAGTCTTGTCCAATAAGGCCGGCATGCTGCGCTCGCCAGTATCTTCCGTCACCGTATCCAGAGAAAAGCAGTTTGCTGCCTATCATATCCACTGTTCCTATTATGATGGAAGGCCTTGTTGGATCATCTTTCCACTCCTTGTTGTCCTCAAATTGTCCGCGCAGGGTACTAATCGCCAAGGGCAATTCCTGTGAAACCGACAATTCTCTCAGTGTGGTCGCTAGCAATCGGACCGCTTCCATAGCAGAAGAATCGGTTCCCGCTGTATATGAAAGAAGCTTTTCCCGCATCTCTTCCGCCAGATTTGTCGCCTGATCTACAACCGTTCTCCGGTTAACTATGTATACGAGACGCCTGGGAAGCGTGACCTCACCTCTAAGAGCCTGACTCGCCAGCGCAATCAACCATATGGGAATTATAGAAGTCTTCCCGAGACCTGTAGGGAGATCACAAGAAGCAGGCAAGTCGCCAGACACAAAGTCATTGAAAAGGCGGGACTGCCAAGGGAAAGGTTGATGACCGGTCAAAGAGAAGAACGCGCTTTCAAAATGTATAGACGAATGATTCACGAACCCACTCTCTTTGCTTTTAGTATTCCGAGGTTATAATAGACTTCGCTGAAGAGACCCCTCTTGACTTTAGGAACCAAGTTTCCGTAGACCAGCCTGCTGTTGCGGCGATTATTCATGATTATCGATCCTAGAAGTTGCAACCCAGCACGTGGGAGCCGTTGGTGGTTGACCAAATCTAAATATAAAATGGAAGGCTCTGGGACAAACTGCTCCGATGGTGTAGTCCGGCCAAGCATACCGGCCTTTCAAGCCGGCGA
>JAMDBT010000058.1 GCA_023487205.1 Thermoplasmatota archaeon | reverse complement strand
GGCTTAGTGCGCTCCGGTTCATCCTGACCGGAGTCCTTCCATTGCTGACAGTGAGGAAAGCACACAAGATCTGAAGCTTCACTGCAGGAAAGTGAACTGGATGCGCGATGGCTAACGTATGACAGACGAGGTTCACATGCTTCTTGAATTAAAAGAGGTCCTCCCTGACAGATCCAATGTGCAGTGGCTTTCCGGAATAGTCCAGGTAAACGTTCTTTAATTTGACATATTCCTCTATTCCGTACTTGCTGCCCTCTCCAGCCTGCCCGGTGAGGCGGAACCCGGTGTGGTATCCCTGACTTGATTCAGGACCCGGCATGTTCACGTATATCTCTCCGAACCTGAGTTTTTCAGCAGCCTCGAATACCACTCTGTTGTCTTTGCTGAATATGTATGAAGCCAGTCCGTACCTGGAGTCGTTTGCCCTTTCAAGAGCCTCGTCCAGCGTAGAAACGATCTGCACACCTATGACTGGGCCAAAAATCTCCTCCTGAAATATTGGCGATTCCTGATCCGCGTGGTCGATGATAGTAGGCAGGTAGAAATATCCCTTCGAAAACTTACCCTTGAGTTCCGGCTTCTTTCCTCCAGTCAGGATCTTCATTCCCGATCCTGATGCGGCATTCACGAACTTCTCAGTGGCTTCAACCGCACCCCGGTTGATGAGCGGCCCCATGTCAGAAGTGTTCGGGTCTCCCACCCTCATTTTCTCGGTCGCAGACACGAATTTCTCCACGAAACGGTCATATACCTTCTCTTGAACGTACAGTCTCTCAGCAGCAATACAGGACTGTCCCCCGTTCCAGAACTTAGCCCAGATGAGGGACTTCAGTGAGTTAACTATGTCAGCATCATCCCACACGATGAACGGCGCCTTGCCCCCGAGTTCCAGGACAAGCTTGGCCATGTTGGCGGCCGTTTTCGTCATGATCCTCTGGCCCGTTCCCGTGGACCCAGTCATAGTGACCAGGGAGACTTTCCTGTGAGAAACGAGATGATCTCCGATCTCTGAACCCTTGCCCGTCACGAAGTTGACCACCCCCCTGGGAACTCCGGCTTCAAGGAACTTTCGCACGATCCATTCAGCAGACATTGGAGTATCAGAACTCGGTTTCAATACCACAGTATTTCCGGTGAGAAGGGCGGGAGCCAGTTTTCTTGCCACCATTGCTGCAGGGAAGTTCCATGGAGTAAGTGCAGCGACGACGCCATACGGAGTCCTGTACTGCAGGATCATGCGCTTTGGTGAATCGCCCTCCACCACTTCACCGGTAATTTTCCGTTCAAATCCCGCATAGTACAGGAGCTGGTCAAGCACGCCATCTACTTCCTCCCCGGCCTGTACTGGTACTTTCCCATTCTCCAAGATTAGTATGTTCTCCAGTTCATTCCTCTTCTCCCTGACGAGGTCTGCAGTCCTGACTATAATTCTGGATCTCTCCCTGGAACCCAGCGAGTTCCACCGCTCAAATGCGGTCTCCGCAGCGTCAATTGCCCTGTTGACGTCTTCCCTGGAAGCGGAGGGAAAATTCCCCACGGATTCCCCAGTGGAAGGATTCTTCTTTTCCAGGACCTCTCCGGTTGAGGATCCGGTCCATTCCCCGTCGATGTAATTCTTCATGGCTAACGATCGACAAGCGGTTGTTAAGCATATGGGAACCCGGGGCGATCTCATCCAGATTATGCCTGTGATCCGCCTTTGGCCACCTTTTCCATATGCGTGGTTCTGGAAATAAGAATTGCACGAAATTTAATCACTATCTGTAGTGTAACTTACTGGATCTGTGCCAGGATCCCCTGAATGTTTAGAAACTTCAGAATGCAGTCTGGAAAAGACGTTTTGGAAGACTCACCCCTTTACCATGGAATTGACAGGATCAACAGCTGGTATGCGAACTCCCGGAGGGTAGGATCTTGGCATCCCGATCGCTTGATGAAGGCGGATGCCCACGGAAACCAGGTTACCTTGAATCGGGCAAGACTGTGATATGGGCGACAAAGAAACGTCATTGATGGTGGTGCCATACTCGTATGCAATTCTTATAGCAGCCATTTACATCTCTACTCATGGCATCAGAAAACAGCCTGACACCAATAATCGAAGCGTCGCGGAAAATGTCCGCGGACGGGTCTCTTGCAATTTACAACCTGACAAAAGGAGTGGATTTCTCCAAGCCAAGAAAGGTTGCAGACGCTCTTGCCGCGGTGTTCTACGAAAAGGATGCAATCAACTGGTTCAAGGTCGACGGCGATCACGTGGAATTCAACCCAACCTATAAGGTACGAATTCTACTGGCCGAGGATCACAACAAGCTTCTTGGAGAGACAGTGGACGAGTTGCTTGAGGACCTGAAAAAGAAGGAACTCAATAAAGAATTTGTCCAGCAGATTAAGGATCAATCCGTTAGCCTGGGAAAGATGCAGGCTGCCATGGCAACCAATGCATTCAGCGCTTTCCTCGCCAAGAAATTCAACAGGCGGGTTGATAAGGTTGAGGTCGAGGATGACCTGTTCACTGATATACTTGAGGCGCTTGAGATCAGGACACCGAGCAACGAAGACCTGATTGACTGGGAGCATCTTCCACTCTGAACGAGTTCCCGGGATGGTCCCAGGACCGCGCGGTCCTATCTGCGGAACAGCATGCATTCGGATAAGTCATGGAAATAATCGGCCTAGGGAACAAGGGCACGCAATGGAAAAAGATGAATGCATATCCGAATATCCTGGCCGCTTTCTGGAGCATAGAGCAATATCTCCCCGCTTGCGCCATCTCAAAAGCAAGTTTTTGTCCTCCACTGCATCTGCAAAGAAGAGACTGGCAAAGTGAACATTCCTGAGTCATTTCCTGTAAAGCCTCGAACGTATCAACTGTCAATCGCAGAGAGTGCGCTGAAGAGCAACTCGCTGATTGTTTTACCGACAGGGCTGGGAAAGACCTTGATTGCTGCCCTGGTGGTTTTCAACTATGTCGGAGAAACAGGAAAAGCAATCATAACGGCCCCCACCAGGCCACTTGTCAATCAGCACCTCAGGGAATTTTCCAGGTATCTTTCCTGCAAGGAAGACGAAATTGTTGCCCTAACGGGAAGTACCAAGAAGGAGGGCAGGGAAACGCTCTGGAAAACCAGGTTTGTAGTGTGCACTCCGCAAACATTGCAAAACGACCTGAACCATGGAATCACGAACCTCAGGGAAACAAGGTGCCTGGTGATTGACGAGGCTCACAGGGCAGTTGGCAACTACGCCTACGTTTCCATCAGCAGGACGTTCGTGGAGGAATCGGGCGGAAGGCTGATTGGCCTCACGGCGAGTCCCGGTTCTGATCCCTCAAAGTTCCAGTCCATCAAGGATGCACTTGGAATCGATAACGTAATTATACGCGACGAGAACGATCCCGAAATAAGGGCGCATTTCAGCGATGTAAAGGTCACAGTCACCAGGATAGCAAGGCCTGAGCCACTGAAGATAATACAGTCCTACTGCGATAACATGCTCCAGGACCTCAAGAAGCCCCTGAGGGATCTTGACTTTTTCATCGGCAAGAAACTGAACAGGAGCACTCTTGCACAATCCATCCCGGCGATCTCGGAAGTTGCAAGAACCGTGGACGGGAGCCTGTTCCGCATCATTCCGCGTATAACAGCCTGCATCAGGCTCGACTATGCCCTGGAATACCTTGAAACGCAGGGGGCGGAGATGTTCTATGAATACCTTGACGGAATTCTGGAAAGTCAGGACAAGTCCATGATCAGGACTGCCGATCTCCTCAGGGCAACCAGCTTCCTCGGCCGAATCCTTGATATGCGGCAGAAAGTCCTTGCCGAGGAAGAGAATCCAAAGATGAAGATTATCCAGAGGATCTGCATAGAAACACTTTCAGCAAACCAGGATTCCAGGATAATCGTGTTCACCCACTTCAGGAAGACTTCTGAAAAACTGACGGCATTCCTGAATTCTTCAATTCCCGGGGAAATTGCAGTAAGGTTCGTAGGGCAGGCATCGAGGTCCGGGTCCAGCGGTCTCACTCAGAAAGACCAGGAAAGCATCCTCGACGCCTTCAGGGAAGGAAAAAAGAAAATACTGGTTGCCACCAGCGTTGCGGAGGAAGGACTGGACATCCCGCAGACTGATCAGGTCATCTTCTACGAACCGGTCCCTTCTGACATCAGGAGCATACAGAGAAGAGGAAGAACTGGAAGAATCAGGGCAGGGAGCGTGCACATTCTCACCTACGAGGGATCAAGGGACATCAGCTATCTCTACTCCAGCCAGCGAAAAGAGTCAAGAATGAAGCAGATGATGAGTTCTTATTCGAATAAGAAAGGCGATCTCTACTCCTACTGACCGTTCTGCGATCCATGGATTTCCACCAGGTTCGCAATAAGCGCATCTATCTGAATCCTGTCGGAAGACCCCTCGACCAGCCTGAATTCCGCCTCCCCGATTGCCTGCAGGGCCCTGACCTTGATCGCAGGGTTTACGGACGATCTCCTCAGCGCGCTGTGCATTCCTCGCACGATATCCATTCCCGATATTCCACGGTTGATCATCATGTTCTCAATCTCGCTGACTGTTTCCTCGAAAAGCCCATTTTGCAGCGACATGGACAGCACCTTGCCGAAATCCTTGCTTGACGCGGTCCCCGATAGTTCATAAATCGTCTTGGGTGTAATCTTTCCTGCGAAATGTGCGGACTGGAAAATGTTCAGTGCCTTGCGGAGGTCCCCATCGGACTCATCTGCAACGGCATCCAGAACTTCACCGTCAACATTGATGCCTTCCTTTTCGGCTATTATCCGGAGCTTCTTCTTCATGTCTTCCGGCGATACCAGGTGGAACCGCATCACCACGCACCTTGACTGTATGGGAGGTATGATCTGTGACGAGTAATTCACCGAGAAAATGAATCTCGTTGTTGTGGAATATACCTCCATGGTCCTTCTCAGTGCCGATTGTGCGTCGTTCGTAAGTTGATCCGCCTCATCCATGAAAATGATCTTGAATCCCAGCGAGTTGTTTGGCATTATGCGGGCATAGTCCTTGACGCTCACCTGCCTGTCGCTCTTGTCCCGGTCCTCGTGGCCACGTATGACGTTGATTCCCCTGTTGTTGGATGCATTCAGCTCCAGGAAATTCTCTTTCCAGGACTCCCCGTACAGTTCAATGGCGATGGCCATAGCGGCCGATGTTTTCCCGGTGCCCGCGGGCCCGGCTAATATAAGGTGCGGCAGTTCCTTGGATTTCACGAATGCCTTTAGCCTCTGGACTACCTCTTCCTGCCCGAATATATCCGAGAGGCTTGAAGGCCGGTACTTCTCGATCCATATCTGATTCATGTGTTGTCCCCTGAGAGATGGTCATTCTCCATGCTCATGCTGTTGTTTAACCTTCGCCGCGGAGCGTTACGCGGTGTGTCCCCATCCATCAATCCTCCCGGATGGATAACGAACAATCGATACACTCTTTTCCGGGAGCTATTCTCGATGGCGATCCGAATTATATTGGCCGTATTTAGGAAACCCCCTAAACGATCACATAATTGCAACAGATTTAAAACGATCATTGCATTGTTAGTTTCAGGTGGGGCACTCGGTGAGACAAGAGAAGATACACATTGCAGGGCAAGAAGTTGCAATTTCAAGGCACAAGGTTCTTGGTCTTGCCGTTACTTCCAGGGGCAACATCTTTTACCTTTCCATGTGGGACGTTCCTGAAAGATCAATCGCAGACTTTGAAAGCGACGAGAAAGCCAATGGACCAATCGTTGGAACGCTGCCCATCAATGGTCTCCTGATTGTGCTTTGGGAGGGAGACAAGCCCGCGAAGATTGGGTACGAAGTGGAAGGCGAAGTCACAAACTACGAGGGAACCAAGAAATACGAGACCGTAAAAGACCTGATTTCGGATTTCCTATCGAAAAAGAAGTGAGTGCGGGAATATCGCCGGAAGGAACAAAGCGCCCTCCCTCTTGAGGGCTGGCGATTCCAATGATAATTAATTACTGTTTTCCCAATCATGTTTCGGATGAAGGTCGCAAGTACATTCGCGATTGCAGCATGTGCAATCATATTAGTGTCCATGTTTCCCGTCATTCCAGCGCAAATGGCCAACCAGCACGAAGCAAAAGGCTTGAGTGCGCGGTTTTCCGCAATCCCTCCGGTGCTGAATACTCCAGTTTCCTCAAACAGTTCCGGAACTAACGCAGAGGTGGAACAGGCATACGACCCTGCAAGCGGCATAATCTATGAGACCTGGATTGCCAATTTCTCCATAGGCTTCGCGCTTTCCACCAACAAGGGAACTACCTTCACCGGTCAGAAGATCATCCCCGGCAGTGCCATGGGGGCATACCCTGTATATTCGTGGGATCCGTCTATATCCCTGTTCCAGAACGGAACAATAGCGATCGGTTTCATGCACGAGTTCAGCAACGGTTCCATATCTCCTGTCGTGGATCTTTCGTTTAATCGGGGAACGACTTTCCCAGTATCCTCTGTAGTTTACCGTACCACTTCATCATCATTTAGCGACAGGGATTTCGTAGCTGTAGCCCCAAATGGAACGATATATGTTACGTGGAATTTTGCCCCGTATGGATCACTGGTTCAGGTAGGTAAATCCAGCGGTACAAGTGACTATTACACATACGGGGACTTTAACGGGTTCATTTCGTATTCCTCGAACCTCGGGGGTTCATGGTCAAATCCCGAAGTTTTCAGCCCTGGCTACCCATATGGTGGTACGGTGTCCTCACCAATTCTTGTTTCTCCAAATGGAACCATAATGATACTCTATGAGGACTACAATATGACCTCTGCACATAAACTTGAAAATGGATACAATTATTTCATAGAGTCAACGAACGGAGGCAAGAGCTGGAGCAACAGGGTTTTGGTCGGTTATGGTTCCGGATATCTCCCTAATACAGATTGGTGGATCGATGGCTGCATATTCCTGGGAAGCAATGGAACAATTTACGCCACATATGATCTCTCAGTTGGGAGTTACGACTATCCTTTTCTTTCGTACTCCCAAGATGGCGGAAGAACCTGGAACACTGTTATGGTGGAAGACAACGCCACTCCCTACTGGCATTTGATCCAGGGGGCGGCGGGACCGGAAGGGATGGTGTATCTTGCATGGGTTACCAACTCAAGCAGCGGAAGTGGGCTTTCCCCGTACATCAGAGTTTATTCGACCGTTGCAGGCAGGTTCCTCACCCCGATCGAACGGATCTCGGACACCTACGGCAACGCCACAGTGTGGGGAGGGGACACAATTGGCGTGAGCGTATTGAATGGACAGTCTGTGGGAGTCAGTTGGGGGCAGGCAACCGGCAACTCCGCAAATTCGGAAATATACTTTTCTTCCGCATCTTTCTCAGTCAGTTTTTACAATACAACCATTTCAGAGCGAGGCTTGCCATCCGGCAGCATGTGGAACTTCAAATTCGCCAACCGTACCTATTCCGTGGAGTATAACCAAAGCATCCATTTGCGACTTCCGAACGGTACATACCAGTACGAGGCAACCACGACCAACTCTTCCTTTGCACAGGCCAGCGGCTCATTTTCGGTTGTCGGCTCCGCCGCCAGCGTCACGGTTGCTTTCACAAGGAATCCTCCGCCTCAAGTGGGAATATTCTCCCTGTTGTTCTACATAGGAGTTGGAATTGCACTTGCAGTTTCAGCAGTTGCTATTGTATTGGTTCTGAAAAGAACAGACCGAGAGCCTTGACGACGGTCACGGGCGCGATAAATGGACCAGGGAAGGGGTACGTTTCCAGGAAGAACAAGGAAATGTAAGTTTATCCGGTTGTCGGCGGTTTTCACGAAAAGGCGAAGTTTAATATACAACTCATTTCATCGAGTGTCGATATAATGGCAGAAGATAAGCCTACAGCAGCATTTGTTTTGTCCCTTATTGGAGGAATTTTTGTTCTCCTGGTAGGGATCTTTGAAGCAGTAGTTGGCGCGTATTTCTTGGCGTTTCTTGGAGCGGTGGGCGCGGTAGTACTGTTTCTGGGAGTCGTATGGGGACTGTTAATGATTGTCGGTGCAGTAATGATGTACGTGAAACCAGAACAGCACACGGTGTGGGGCATCATAGTCGTTGTATTCTCCATTGTTAGCTGGTACCCAACGCTTGGTGGCTTTTTCATAGGATTCATCTTGGGTCTCATAGGCGGAATTCTGGGACTAACGTTCAAACCCTCTGCACATGCGACCCAATCAGGGACTGCACCTCCGAGCTAAATTTTCGTCAGCGTTTGTCCGTCTCTGGAGAGAGATGGACAAAATCCTTTTTTCCAGGATTTTTCCATTTACGAGAGATTGAGGTCTGGCTTAACTCACGTAGACCGTGCCAAACATCCATCCTGAAGCATACATGGACGGTCCGCAGTCACACATGCACGCCCAGGAATAGACGCCCGGATTCTCGATATCAAAATAGGCTGTGGTGTTGAGGCCCATGGTCACCGGGACGTTGATCAGGGTTCCGTTGGCTTCCAGGGAAAAGGTGTGAGTTACACTGGAAGGGCTGACAGAAGAAACTGCCGGGTCTCTCATTAACTGCGTATCGCTTGCAAGCGTCGAATTACCGGAATCCTGAACTATCTTATTATCCAGCGTTCCGGAAACATTGGAATAAGACTGCATGAAAAGCGTGGAGTTCATTTCGTCGTAAGATACTATGTTGACGCGAATCATTTCGCCTGCAGGCAGATAAATGCTAGATGAATTATAGAGCGCGCCGTTCTTCAGCACAAAAAATGCGGGCTGCATTCCTGCCGAGGCATTGTACCATTTATCCTTGATAACCAGGTTGAGTGTTGCCTGAACTTTAGCTGGCACCTTGAACTCACTGGACTGAGCTGGTTGGAAGAATTGCACCGGCACAGTGAGAACCACGGTGACGACTATCAGGACCGTAACGGCAGTAACCAATCCCTTTACCATTTGAAATCACTACTAAAAATAGTGCTTCAGAAATCTTTAACTCGACCCCTGACCAGTGCGGCTATGGCCCTGATCCTCAGCATGGAACGAAAGATGCCTCCTTTTTTCCGGATTACCGGTTCGAATAACTGTTCTCAGGCCGACAGCTCCAGGATGGCATCAGCAAGTTCATCCGGCTTTGTAATCATGGGAAAGTGCGCAGAATCTATGATCCTGTATGGTCCGCCAAGTTCTCCCCACTTGCCTGACACAATATCGTCCACGGGGTCTCCGCTTTGAGTACAGTAGATGTGAGCGTTCTTGACGCCGTCGAATTTCTCAGAAAGAGTGACGGGATCACTCGCCAATTTCAATGGCCAGGGTGTAGACTTTGACAGCATCCATTTCCTGTTTTCTCCAATTACATCCTTTCCTATCTGGTCAATGATTTTCCCGGTCAGGGGAATTGCCCAGCCGCCATGGGAGGCGGGACCGAACTCCCCGGTGGGATCAAAAGAGAATTGAGGTTCCCTGGTCTTTTCGGGGCGGAATGAGTCAAGGTATATCAGTAATTTCACCTTTTCAGGTATCACGTCAGCCACCGAAGCAATCACCTTCACCGCAAAGCTGTGGCCAACCAGCACAATGTCATCAAGGTCATTGAACCTGATTACGTTCAGGACATCCTTGACCGCGGTTTCCATTCCAACCTCCCTGGAGGAAAGGTGAACTCTTTCTCCCATTCCAGTAAATGTGACCGGAAAAACTGCGTGTCCCTTTCTTTCAAGCAGGGGGGTGACTTTCTTCCAGGCCCAAGCACCAAGCCACGCACCGGGGACAAGCACATAGTTTTTGCCGGACATCTTGAATAACTACCTCCCAATAATACTTTAATGTTGTGTTTTCCAAATAATATTACGAAAATATGGAAAAACGAGGCTGCTAACAGAGCCTGCCATTCTATCGAATTGACTTTTCCAGTTCCGCAATGTCCTGGAACACATATTGCGGGGACTCCTGTACCAGTTCGGATCTGCTGTACAATCCCTGTGCCAAGGCCACGGAGATCACCTCTGCACTCCTGGCAGCCCTTACGTCTTCGATGGAATCCCCGATATATACGACGTCCTTTCCCGGGAGCTTCAGTTCCGCAATCGCCTTGAGGATTCCCTCGGGGTACGGCTTCATGTTCTCCACGTCGTTTCTGGTTACCACGACGGAAAGAAACGGGAGAAATCCGTGAGTCTTAAGTACCCTGTCCACGGTAAGGCGGCCACTGTTGGTAACAATGGCAAGAGGCATGCCTGCGCTGTGGAGTTTCCGAAGAAGCGAGTGGGATTCCGGAAATGCGAAGGAGTTGAGGGAAGATTCAATTTCATAGTACTCCAATATTCCAAATATAGATCTCCTGACCTCTTCGTAGGAACAGCGAATGCTTTCCGACTGCAATTGCTGTCTTGCAGCATCCAGCATTTCTGCAGTCCTGTTGCGTATACTAAGGCCGGAAGCATCGAAGCCGTTCTCCGAAAGCCAGTTGATCATTTTCTGTCTGGAATCCTTCCAGTTGAAGTTGAAACGGAGGAGGGTGCCGTCAAGGTCAAAAATTGCAGCACCGATTGCCTGGTCCCCGATAAAGAGATGATGACTATTGTCGTCACTGGTGCGCAATTATTATCCAGGTCCCCAATTTGGTTTAGCAAATTAAGGTTGCATTTGCGCCAATTGAAGTATTTCCAGCCAGTGTTATGCAATCTCTTGGATTCAGGGCTTAATTTGCGGCCTTTTCCTTCACAACAGGGTTATTGGTCGCCAGTCCCACAGACAATAGCATCGCCGCCCCTCCAGCAATAGTGAAAACTGTTACGGTTTCACCGAGGATCAGGACTCCCCCAATTACTGCGACCACGGGAATAAGGTACAGCTGAATGGAGAGTTTTGATACCATTCCCCTGCCTACAAGCGTATAGAACATTACGTAACCAAGGACGGTGCTCAGCAAGGATAG
>JAMDBT010000019.1 GCA_023487205.1 Thermoplasmatota archaeon | reverse complement strand
CTCTCGTACGATATCTGCTATTATCTCTTTGAGTCTAGACTCAACTTCCCCAACAATTACCTTTCTCCTGTACTTAGGACACCATACAAAATGATAGTTCATAAAATGAACTGATGTTTCTGAAGCACTGTATCCCTTTGGCACAATAGTATATGCAATGCTTATATATATTTTATCTCGCTTTCATCACACCCATAAATGGTGTGGGATTTCCCGCTTGGAAATGTTAACCCGATTGATGGAATGACGGGAAAACCTATGCAAAGTTGGGTCAGAAAATATTGGCAATTCAACTGAATGAATCGGCAATGTTTCTGTATTTCTCTTCACGCTTTAATTTCTCAAGATATTCGTAGACGGTCCTGTGTTTCCTGCCGTTCAAGAGCATTCGAATTGCTTCGGTCGCGGTAAACAGTGACACGTGGTTCCCGATTATTGAAACCGTATCCCCGTATACGGAAATATATGCGCCTGCCAGGTCCTCAATTACCTTCCGGGTTTTTCCGGACTTCCCAATGATTCGGCCCTTCATCTCGCCGATCCTGTGGCTCCCCGGCTTCGCAAATTCACGAAGTGAGATCACCGCTAGCTGCATATCCTCTCCGTAGAGCGTTGTAGCCCTTTCTGGGCTGAATCCCCTGCCAATGGCCCTAATCACGTCCCCAGTAATGGCGGCCAGGATCGCGTTTTCTTTCTGCATTACGGAAACGTCTCCGGTGGTGGAATCTACCACTAGACCGACATTACCCATCTCCTCAATGTATTTCTTGGAACTTCCGTTCTTTCCAAGAACTACAGGAATTCGATCCATTGGTATTCTGATCATTGCAACGGGTTCATTCATCTCCAATCACATAATGAAACAGTTCGTCTTCCCTGATCTTAACGTCTTTCCTCATCAAGAAAGCGGTAATATTCTTTATGTCCCTGTGCAGGAAGTCCATCGCCATCGGATGCTTTATGCTCACGCTTTGCCCCACGTCTATGACGTAAATCTTCTTCCTGTGGACCAGGAGGTTGTACTCGCTGAAATCACAATGCACAATTCCGGCATTCCTGTACATTGTCCGGAGTATATTCCTGATCTGATCCAAAGCTGCCTCAGGGTCCAGCGTGGAATCCTTGAGCAGGGGGGCAGGGCTTGCATTGTTTCCAATGTACTGCATCACAAGCACGTTTCCCCTCAACGCGACCGGCCTGGGAACCCTTATTCCAGCTGCCTGCATATCAGAGAGGTTGGTCATCTCCTTCCTCGCCCAAAGGTAAACGATGCTGTTCCTGGTCTTTCTCTCCTTCGCAAACCTGGGGTCGCCGTTTATGTACTCATCTATCCTGTTGAATCTCAGAGTCGAGATCTTGTAAATCTTGATTGCCAGATTTCCCCGGGGTCCGGTAGCCCTGAAAACTAGTGATTCTTTCCCGCTCGCAATGGGGAAGTCAACCGACTTAACGGGAACGTCCTTCATGACCTGATACAGGCTCATCAGCGTTCTCTTATCGAAGACCCTGCTCTCAGTCTTCCTGTCCATATCATGGGAATTCCTGAACTCGCCAGATTGGATCAGATACTGCAGTGCGGATAAATTGTCTTCCCCTACCACAACATCACATCACCGGGAGAGTATTTAGCATTGATCAGCAAAACTTACGCTCGACCTGACTTGAAAATATCGATAATCTCGGGAAGAAGCTTGTTCCTGCTAAGGTAGCTGGCCTGGGTCTGCGTGTACCTGTACACCACATCTCCCTTCTCGTTCTGGAATTCCCACGGCCTCACAATAACGAGGTCATTCTCCCTTATCCACATCCTTTTGCGCATCTTTCCAGGAATCCTGGACGATCGGGTGTAGCCGTCTTCACACATCACAGTGAGCCTTGATGCTCCGGAGAGCTTTTCCACCAGTCCGAATAATTCCCCCTTCTTTCTATTGGGCATCGCGACCCTTACTGTTACGCCGCCTTCCTCCGGTGCGCCGTTTGCTTCCATAGTGGATAATCAGGATTCACAGAGAGGATATAAACATAATCGGGAACGTCGTATTTTCCGCTGCGGGCAGTTCACAATACCCACGACTCACTATTTCCGGGGTCACTGCTTTACGGAGACATTCTTGACGTTGAAAAACCGCTGCACAGCATCACGGAAAAGCTTGATGTTGCGCCCCTCTTTCCCGATTACCTTGCCTATGTTCTCCTGGTCCACTGCGACCTGCACTGTGGTCTCCCCGTCTTTCCACGTAACGTAGACTTCCTTTACCCCGAACCGCAGGAGCAAGTTCCGGACAAATGTCAGCAGATCCCTTGATTGCTCGGCCATTAGAATGTGCTTTCCCGTTTTCTCCCTGACCCTGCCAATTATATCGGGATTCCGCTGGAATATGTCCCCGATCCTTTTCTCGCCCACGACATACACGATCATATCTTCGTTCTCCAGGCACTGCTTCACTTCGGTGCCGGAGAGCTTCTCAAAGAGCTGGATATTGCCCATCATTTTGTTATCGATGACTACTTCCTTCATTCAGAATCGACCTACTCTTTCTTGGGCCCACGGTAGACAAGGTTCACGGAACCCGTTCCAAGCGTAACGGGCTGCCCCACGATGATGTTCTCCGCAACTCCCGACAGGAAATCGATTTCTCCCAGAAGCCCCGCTCTCAGGAGGTGCTTCGTGGTTATCTCGAATGCCGCTCTTGCAAGGACGCTGCTCTTTCTTCCAGAAATTCCCTGCCTTCCCACCGCTCTTACCGTACCCGTGAATGACATCATGTCAGCCACAAGCATGAGGTGTCTCCTGTCGACTTCAAGCCCCTGCTCCTGCAGGGTCCTCTCCGATTCCTGGAATACTGCCTCCCTCGCCGCCTCAATTCCGAGAACGGTCGCAATCTCGATAATGTCGTTTGTGTATGTAGTGTACGGGTCCACATTTTCGAGCTGAAGAACTTCCTTGAGGTTCGATCCCTGCGTATACAGTATGTACTCTCCTGTTTCCCGATCAGCCCTGGCGATGGCTCTCTTTATTCCCGGGATACCCTTGATAGTGAGTGCCTTGAGTTGCTCCTGGACCAGGTAAAGCTTCCTGAATGACTCCTGCTGCGGCTTGACCTCTACTGTCTGCGAAGAGTTATCGGGCTTGAGCGTGACCTGCTTCACCGAATCCAGCGCAGAGAGAATGTCGTCGAAGTTGACGAGTCTCTCCTGCATCCTTTCCTTGTTGGGAGCGACACTCAGCGTCTGGTTCTCGACATCGGTAATGATCTCAGATACGTCCAGCAGCGTGGTGTTTTCCAGTTCCTTGATAACGCTGGTTACTACCTTCTGGTCCCTTTCAACGCCCTTCTTCAGGTGTATCACCATGGAGGGAGTGGTCGGAATCCTCCTGGCATCCACTATCTCGATGAGCCTGGGAAGACCCAGCGTAACGTTCATTTCCCTGACACCCGCGAAGTGGAAAGTTCTCATGGTCATCTGGGTACCGGGCTCGCCTATGCTTTGCGCAGCGATGATCCCCACCGCTTCGTATGGATCAATGGTCTTGGAGTCTATGTCGATCTTTATCCTCTGCATCAGTCTCTTGAACTGCGAATCCGTGAGCCCGTCCCTAATTTCCTGGACCTTTTCGGCCACGGAAAGGGGCAGCTCAAAATGCATTTCCTTTGCCGTGTCCATGATCTTCCTTACGTTTGCGGGAATGTTCTCGATCAGTCCCTTGAGGTGTTCCCCCTCGATCTCGAGGAGTTCTGCCGTTGCATGGTCGGTTACCTCCTTCTTTCCCTTTGAGGAGAGCTTGAAATCTGAAAGGGGCTTTGGGTTTACCTCAACTGCCGATTCGATGGTCAGTATTGTCTTGAGATCCGATTTCTTCTTCTTCACCAGATCGGGAGAATCGGAATACTTGGAAATTTCGGTAATCTTGACCTTCAGGCTGAAATTCTTGCCGTCAGGAGACACGTAGCCTTCCGTTAAATCGTGTGTGGCAATGGCGAAATCAACTGCATACTTCAAGCTGCCGCCGCGAAGGATGTTGGCAATGTTCTTTCTATTGTCTTTCCAGAGCAGTACCTTCATTTCTTCCCCTCCTTCCCAAGGTCAATCATCAGGTAATTGACGTCAACCGTATCGCCTCTATCGCTCCTTGTCGGGTCCACCCCATCTTCCCCATAGGTGAACTGGATTATGGATCCTGTGGTATCCCTGACCCTGTGGGTCTCGTCGACCTTAAGGTCTTCAAAGGCATTGATCAGCCTCCTCTGCATGTATCCACTCCTCGATGTCCTGACGGCAATGTCCACCAGTCCCTCGCGACCGCCGATACTGTGGAAGAAGTACTCAACCGGATTAAGCCCAGACTTATACGAGGACTTGACAAATCCACGTGCGGGAGCTCCGATATCGTCCAGCCTGAAATGAGGCAGGGTGCGCTTGTAATACCCTCTATTGATTCTTCCTCCTCTGACTGATTGCTGCCCGACCATTCCTGCGACTTCAGAAATGTTAAGCATCTTGGCCCTTGCACCAGATCTTGCCATAATAACCGCGGGAATGTTCAGTCCCAGGAAAGAACTTGCGATCTTTCCCGATTCGTCCCTCACTTCACCCGTAATTCCAAGGATCTGGATTTCCAGGGTTTCTTCGATGGATCGACCGGGGAGTGACTCCAGAAGCCCTTCCCTATAGTTTTCAATGAGCCTGTCAATCTTTTCCACGGCCTCAACGGAGATTTCCTCGATCCTCTTCACCGCGTTCTCAGGTATGTCATAATCCCTTATGCCTGTGCTGAAACCATACAAGGATATGAGCCCAACGGAGAGCCTTGTCATCCTGTCAACGAACCTGGAAGCCTCCTCGGATCCGAATTTTCTGAAAATCTTGTCGATAATCTGCCCGGAGAATGGACCTATCGCCTCTTCGTCAACGGTGCCCGTTTCCAGGTTTCCGTCAGCGATGGTAACGTTGGTGTCCTTCGGATCGTTCTCGTATTCGCAGACACCGTTCTTTGCACCCTTGCAGAGTTTGCTTCGGAACTGCATGTTAAGGCCGCGAGGCAGTATAGACGAGAAAATATCCCTGCCGCGAAACATCTTGGCGCCATTTACGATTTCCGGAATGGGATGTCTTTCAAGGTCGATATAGCTCAGAATATGCAAGGTCTGGTTCTCCGTGAACAGGGGATTGTTGTGAGTCAGCAGAAACATTGCTGTCACATGGTCGTGGATGCCGCCAATGATGGGACCTCCGAATCTCGGTGACATGATCTGTTCCTTCACCTTCATTATGATCCTGGCTTCCGCCCTGGCCTCCTCTTTCTGGATCACGTGGAGGTTCATCTCGTCCCCGTCAAAGTCCGCATTGTAGGGTGTGCATACGGCAAGGTTAAATCTGAATGTCTGGCCCCCAAGTATCCTTACAGTATGGGCCATCATGGACATCCTGTGCAACGAAGGCTGCCTGTTAAAGAGAACTATATCTCCCTCGGAAAGCTGCCTCTCCACAATCCAACCAGGCTCGACTTTCTTGCTGTTCTCCTCTGAATTCTGGTCGGTGATCTTAATCCTTCTGCCATCCGGTCTTATGATGTAATTGACTCCCGCAGTATAGTGATCGGAATCGTCTCTTGGTGCCGGTCCCTTGGCAACCAGTCCCCTTACGAAGTCCAGGTTGAACGGGGTCACCGAAACAGGCACTGTAAGTTCCCTGGCAGCTTTTTCGGGTACTCCGACCTCATTTATGGAAAGGAAGGGTTCTGGAGAAATTACCGTCCTTGCAGAAAAGTTCACACGTTTTCCGGACAGGTTCGACCTGAACCTGCCGTCCTTACCCTTGAGTCTCTGCACCAGGGTTTTCAGCGCTCTTCCGGATCTGTGTCTTGCAGGCGGAATCCCCGCTGTCTGGTTATCAAAGTATGTCGTGACGTGGAACTGCAGCAGATCCCATAGGTCTTCTATAATTAGCTGAGGAGATCCGTTGTCCCTGCTTTCCCTGAGCCTCTGGCTGATCCTGATGATGTCCACAAGCTTGTGGGTGAGGTCATCCTCACTCCTTTCTCCCGTATCCAGAGTGATCGACGGCCGAACATTGATTGGTGGAACCGGAAGCACGGTGAGAACCATCCATTCGGGCCTGGCAACGGACTTGTTCATTCCAAAGAAAATTAGGTCATCCTCTGGAATCTTCTCAAGCCTCTCCCTGATCTCCTTGGGGGTTACCTTGATCTGTTCCTCCCTGAAGGTTGTGGGCTTGTCCAGGTAAATCTTGCTCTGCTGCACCCCGCAGTGGGGGCACACCATTCTTGCGGAAGCTTCGTCGGTGATGCGCTTCGTCATCAATCCTATTACTTCCGGATCCTGGGATGAAAAGTCCATCTGTGACAACCTCTTCTTGAACTGTTCGATCTGCTCGTCGGTCAGCTTTATTCTACCGCAAGCACGACAGGAAGCGTCAAGGAACATCTTGATCTCTTTAATGAATCCCACATGGACGACCGGCATGGCCAACTCGATGCTGCCAAAATGTCCGGGACATTCGTCCACTCTTCCGCCGCACGTTGCGCACTTCAGGCCTGGCTCTATGACACCCATATGCAGATCCATGAGCCCCCTTTCTATCGGATAACCATCATCGTTGTAGGTGTCCGCAGTGATAACTCTCACCTGGGACATCTTTCTTATCTCATCAGGCGAAAGCAGCGCAAACTGGATTCTCTGGATCCGCTTAGAAATTCCGGTTGTCATTTCAAATCACCCAGCACGAGTCTCATCATAACACCCATCGTGGTCAGCTCATCCCTCATAAGCTTGAACGCATAGCTGGTTTCCACAGGATGTATATTTCCGGTGTTTCCGCACACCGGGCACTTCAGGTTTCCCCTCTTTCTGTCGAAAATTGCAAGATGCCCGCAACTGGGGTTTCCGCATACGTACAGTATCGTTCCGTCACTTTGGTCGAGTAGCCTGTCCTTAATCACCATGGCAGCTCCGTGGGCGATCAGGGTATCCCTTTCCATTTCTCCGAACCTGAGACCTCCCTGTCTGGATCTTCCCTCAGTAGGCTGTCGGGTGAGTATCTGGACCGGCCCCCTGGACCTGGCATGGAATTTTCCTGCAACCATGTGGTGCAGTTTCTGGTAGTAAATCACGCCCGTGAAAATCTCAGTCTGGAACCTTTCCCCTGTTATGCCGTCATACATAATCTCTGTGGAGTACCTGTTGAATCCATGGCGTACAAGTTCCTCCCTGAGGCTCTTTTCCGGCTCGCCGCTGAAAATCGTACCGTCCACAACGTCTCCCGTTAAGGAGGCGACTTTTCCTCCAATCATCTCAAGGATGTGGCCAACGGTCATTCTCGAAGGAATCGCGTGAGGATTGATTATGATGTCCGGGATGATTCCATCCTCGGTGAATGGCATGTCTTCCTGGCTCACCACCGCACCAATAACTCCTTTCTGTCCGTGCCTGGAAGCGAATTTATCCCCAAGCTCAGGGGTCCTGTCGCTCCTCACCCTTATCTTGACAATCCTGCTGTTACTCTCCGAAACGGTGAGAATGACGTTATCAACGAATCCCTTCTCGTTTGGCCTCATGGTGATGGAGGATTCCCTCCTTCTCTGGGGTCCCAGCTTGTCTCCTCCCTCTTCCAGAAATCTTGGTGGAGAAGTCTTGCCAACAAGCACATCAGACCCTTCCACGTATGACTCAGGGAAAATTATTCCACTCTCGTCCAGGTTCTTGTAGAATTCTTCGGCTCTTGCTCCCAGGACGTCGTGTGTGGGAATTTCAAATTTATCCTCCTGTCCTCCCGGATAACGCTTCTCCTCTGCGGTATAGGTTCTGAAGAAAGAGCTTCTGCCCAAACCGCGTTCTATGGAGGCACGATTGAAAACGATAGCGTCCTGAATATTATATCCCTGGTAAGACAGGACTGCAACAACAAAATTCTGGCCCGCGGGCTTCTTGTCGTACTTGATATGGTCCATGACCCTGGTCTTCACGAGTGGAAGTTGCGGATAGTGGAGAATGTGTCCTCTCGTGTCGCTCCGGATCCTGAAATTGGTAGATGAAAGGCCAATGGACTGCTTCGTCATTGCCGCTGCCATGGTTATTCTTGGTGAAGAATTGTGCTCAGGGTACGGTATAATGGACGCAACCACGCCCAAAATCAGTGACGGATCTATTTCCAGATGGGTATGCTCCGTCGCAAGTGCATTACTAACCTTGAACTCCTCGTTACATTTCAAGCACTGAACGGTCAGTTCCTCCATCCTTTCTTCTGTATTCACGCCGTGGCCAACCCATTTGGTTGTATCTCTTGATATGTATTCAGAACACTTGGGGCATTTCTCCGGAAGGTCATATGGATAGACCGCCACAAACAGGTCTTCCTCCTCTTCGGCATCGATCCACTCCATGACACCCATTGCAGTCAGGTCCAACAGGGTATGATCGCCTGATTCAAGTTTGCCAAGGGTTTTCTGATCTATGAGGGTATTGCCATTCTGGAGTGTCAGCAGCGGTCTCCTGATCCTGCCCCTGTCGCAGTTGATTATGACCTCCCTGGTTTCAAGATCGTATCTGATGTTAACTTCGTTGGAAAGGCGACCCTTCCTTCTGGACTCCCTGACCGTCGAGACCAGGGCAGAAGGATTATCATGATACCCTACAAGGTCACCGTTAACGTAAACTCTCCCCGAGTTCGGGTTTTCCTCCACTACCTCACGCACTCCATTCTGCATTATCAGATCGAGCACAGGTGTGGGGTCTACCCCTTCTGTAACGTTAATTATGAGTGCAGCATTCTTCACCAGTCCGCAATTCTGCCCCTCCGGGGTTTCATTGGGGCAGATCCTTCCCCATTGCGTGGGGTGCAGGTCTCTCGCCTCAAAATGCGGCTGAGATCTTGTCAGCGGTGAAATCACTCTTCTCAGGTGAGAAAGTGTGCTGACGTTGGAGACCCTGTCAAGGAGTTGCGAAATGCCAGTTCTGCCACCAGTCCAATTTCCGGTAGCCATCGCATGAAGCATCTTCTGCGTAAGCAAATCCTGCCTCACAGCGGGCTTGACCTTTACGCCTCTCCTCTTGCTGTAAGTTCTCTCCAGCTGGTACTTGAGGTCTTTCATGACGCTCAAAAACGCGCTCCTGAAGAGTTCATCCATCAGGTCTCCCGAGAGTTTTATCCTCTTGTTGGCAAGATGGTCTTTATCGTCCTCTTTTCTGAGTCCCAGGTTAAGTTCCAGCAGGGATCTGGCCATCCTCCCCAGATACACGGCCTTCTTTATCCTGTCCTGTGGCTGGTCCCCAAGATGCGGAAGCAGAGACTTGTCCAGCATCTGGGATATCTTCTTTTCCCTGTACTCCTTGGCTTGTCCAGAGGCGAATTTCTTCTCAAGGAACGAGACGGCATCTTCGGTGGTATGGACTCCGTTCTGGAACAGCTTGTTTGTTACTGCCTCCTCGATGTTTGCGTAAATAATTGGCTCCATCTCCCTTACGGAACCAATGGCATCGTGTATTTCCTTGTCCTTCTCAATGCCCAGTGCTTTCATGAGAATCGCAAGTGGAATGGTACCGGCCACGGAAGGGATGGAAACGTTGATAATACCGTCGCTTCCCTTTTCGAGAGCAGTGAGCGCCCTGAATCCGCCCTTCTGTGAGAAAACCTTGGCCACTTCCACCTTTGACTCGTATTTCTCCTCCGCCTCCACAAGGATCCTGTTTGGCGCAAGATCTTCAAGGGACACAATCACCCTCTCCGACCCGCCGATTATGAAGTATCCACCGGAATCATTGGGATCCTCGCCGACGTAGTGGAGCTTTTCCTCAAGAGTTGTGTTTTGGGGGCCATTATTCTTCTCAATGTACGTCTCAAGATTCTTCTCGTAAAGCGTGCATACTTTCGACCTCACCATGACAGGGATTTCCCCTATTTTCACAGTGTCTTGTTCCCTTTCAACACCGTCCACGACAACCCGAACCTTCAGGAACACGGATGCCATGTAATTCAGGTCTCGCAGTCTTGCTTCGTTTGGGGTGATCTGGTTGGAAGCCCCGGAAGCCTCCTTTATTTCAGGCTTGTCGACCCAGATGGTTGCCTCTTTCGAGACTTTTCCGTTGATGACACGCCTCCCGAAATAAACTCGAATGTCAGAGCTTCCGGTTTTAAGCTTGTCTAGAACAATGACGCCCGGCTCCTCCTCGTCAGATATCTTGGTCTCATCAACGACTTGCTGCATTATGCTTGCAGCGTTGTTTTGAGTAGAATAAAAATAATTCATGGATTCAATCTGGTGGTTCACAACTCCTTCTTTCTTGAAAAATGCGTCAATTAACTCCTTCATTTAAAAACCCCGCTTTCCACCACCCTATAGTAGACGGAAACCCCGGCGGTCTTACTCTTCCTAACAATTCTGATAATGGTCCCGCTCTTGATCGGGCCATGAATATCTTCGAGGGCTTTGATTGAGGGATCATTCCTATTTATCTTGGGCAGCAGTTCCTTCGTTATGTTCAAATCCCTTAAAATCATTTCTTCTTCCTTCGCATCAACGATCTGATGCTCTGGTACCAGTTCGTGCTTGAGCACGTTGAATCTCGCCATTTTTCTTTCACCACCGCGGGCCCGGGGGGGTTCGAACCCCCGACCACCTGGTTAAAAGCCAGATGCTCTACCTGGCTGAGCTACGGGCCCCCAAGGTCAGGGAGTAAGCCGTATATCACGTCTTCATATAAACCTTGACGGTGAAGAATTCCCTGTGCGATCTGAGATTCCTATGGTTACAGGCAGAGTAACTTGAATCGGCATGCAGCATCAGGAAAGTCCCCGTAAATTCGTTCCTGCCACTCATTTTATCAATATTGTTAGGAGTTTGAGGGAAGCTGTAAAACCCACAGGCTTCAGCCGTGGGATACACGGACTTCCCTCAAAGGAAACCTTCTTATTTTCTCAAGGGATGAATATCTGTCCACCCCTGAA
>JAMDBT010000003.1 GCA_023487205.1 Thermoplasmatota archaeon | reverse complement strand
ATTGCCATGTGGAATAGAACGGGAGCTCAGACGCTTTCCGGAGCGAAGAAAGAGAAGACAAAGACGCAGGTGGACTAGCTGAAGGGTGACACCGGTTATACATTCCAAGCCTGATTCGTTCGGTGGAATATTAAATAAAGTTCTGCACATCACCCTCTGCCCTTAAGGGCAGGAAAATTCTATGCTTTCTCAAGTAGAGGATTTAGATCCGTTCGATATAGCGCAAAGACAGCTCGATAAAGCGGCAAAGGTAATCAATCTGGACAAGCAGGCACTGGCGATTCTGAGAGAACCGATGAAGATACTTCAGGTCAGTATCCCATTAAAGATGGACAATGGCGAAACTGAAGTATTCACTGGTTTCAGGGTACATTACAATAACGCCAGGGGACCAACGAAGGGCGGGATCAGGTTCCACCCGGAAGAGAAACTGTCAACAGTGAAGGCTCTGGCAGCGTGGATGACCTGGAAAACGGCAATAGTTGGAATACCTCTGGGTGGAGGAAAGGGAGGCGTTATTTGCGACCCTAAGAAAATGAGTCAGGGGGAGCTCGAAAGGCTCAGCAGGGCTTACGTAAGAGCAATAGGCGAGTTCATAGGTCCTGAGGTGGACATACCTGCGCCAGACGTTTACACTACCCCCCAGATTATGGCGTGGATGATGGATGAGTACGAAACACTTGTCGGCAAGTCTTCTCCAGGCGTGATCACAGGCAAACCTCTGGAACTCGGAGGATCGCTGGGACGAGGAGATGCCACTGCGAGGGGAGGATTATATGTACTGAGAGAGGGGGCCAAGAGGCTTGGTCTGGATCTTTCCAAGGCAACTGTTGCTGTGCAGGGTTTCGGGAATGCCGGACAATTTGCAGTAAAGCTGGTCAGGGAAATGTTCGGTTCAAAAGTCGTTGCCGTCTCAGATACCAAGGGAGGTATCTATTCAAAAGACGGAATCGATTACGATAAGCTAGTGCAGCACAAGAAGAAGACTGGGACGGTTGAGAACTTTCCGGGTACCAAGAATATTACAAACGAAGAACTGCTTGAGCTTCCAGTTGACATCCTCATTCCCGCAGCAATAGAAAACCAGTTGACCGGCAGCAACGCAAACAACATCAAGGCAAAAGTCGTTCTTGAACTGGCAAACGGCCCTACGACTCCTGAGGCAGACGATATTCTGTTCAAGAAGAAGGTGTTGCTTCTACCCGACTTCCTTTCGAATTCCGGCGGAGTGACAGTTTCTTACTTTGAGTGGGCTCAGAACGTTTCCGGGTACTACTGGACGGAGGAAGAGGTATATGCAAGGCTTGACCAGAGGCTTACGGAATCTGCCAAGGCAGTGCTGGACGCTTCACAGAAGCTAAAGATCGACCCCCGTACTGCAGCTTACACAATTTCTATAAAGAGGGTCGCAGACGCCATGAAACTCAGAGGTTGGTACTAACCTCTGGGTAACTTTATTTTATCTTTGACATCTTGTCGAATTGCCGCGGGAGTGGTGTAGCGGTTATCACAGGGGCTTCCCATTCTAAGAAGAGGAAAAAGCCCTTAACCCGGGTTCAAATCCCGGCTCCCGCATCATCTTCAACCTGTACATTCTATTTCCGGCTAGTGCGTCATTGATGGTGAACGTAGCGTTCATAAACCCCTTTGGTGAGATTCTTCCTTAACTCCTGATAAGAAATCGCATTAAGTATGGCCCTCTGGCGGTTCGTATCCTCCATTCTAATGACCTTTGCCGGCAACCCCAGAACGAGGGAGTTCTCATTACAGGTAAAATCTTCGGTGACCACCGCACCTGCACCTACAACCGATCCTGAACCAATTCTAGATCCATTCATGACGATTGATCCCATCCCAACGAGCACATGGTCTCCAATAAATGCCCCGTGCACAATAGCGTTATGGCCTATGGAAACTCCTTTTCCTATCACAGCCTCATTCCCCAGGTCCGCGTGAATTGTTGCATTGTCCTGGACGTTGGATTCCGGGCCAATAACTATCCTGTTCTGGTCCCCCCTGATTACTGCACTGTCCAGTATTACGCACCTGTCGCCAACCTCGACTTTTCCTATTATGGAGGCAGTCGGAGCAATATACACGTCCTTTCCTATCGTGATCCCTTTGCGCATAAGAATACAGGATGTTATTCGCATTAATTATTTCATGAGTTTTCGTTCAGCAGAATCTCGGATACTTCTGCTAGCGTGATCCAGTCAAATTCGAACCTTCATCGATATTCATCAGCAGAGCGGGTTCTGACTACATGTCACGCTCCACCCGCTGCCGGACCAGCGACTCGTATATGGAGACCAGCGAGTGAGTATGCTCCCGAACCCCGAAGGATTCCTCTGCAAACTTTGATGCCGCAGTGGAAAGGGATCGATATCTTCCAGGGTCGTTATGTATTTCACTTATTTGTCGAATTATAGAATCAGGGTTTGAGAAGTCAGATTTTATGAGACCGGAGTCTCCGTTCCCATAGCCATGGAGAGGAAATCTTGCCGGAACTATGGCAGGTGTACCGCAAGAAAGGGACTCCAGAACAGAAATACCGAACGTATCCGCAGAGGCGGGGTAAACGAAGAATTCGGCTTTCCTCATAAGGTCAATCTTCTCCTTCTCGGAAACGTATCCCCTGAAATCCACTAAACCGTCAAGAGAGTGATCACTGATGTAACTTGCAACGCCCTTTTCCTCCGGTCCCGTTCCACAGATAGTGATCCTGTACCCGGTGCTTGAGAGCGATTTGGCAAGTTCCAGCACAGAATAAACGCCCTTATCCACCGTAATGCGGCCCACGAACAGGAGAATTTTCTCCTTGCTCTCTGAACCTGGTGAATACCTGTCAGTGTCCACAAATAGGGGAATCTCGCTAAGAGGATGCATCCCGTATGATCGGGCAAGTTCAACAGCGTGGTTGCTGGGGCATATTATGGTGTTGCTGAAGGAGTAGAGATATTTATTGTAGCCGAACGACAGATTGAATAGGAAATCCTTGAAAGGCCAATGGATGGAATCGCGCATCTGTGAGAAATCAGTATGAAATGATGCCACCAATGGCACCTTCAGGAACCTGGCGACCATCGTGCCTACGGTTCCCATGAAAAACGGGGAATGTATATGCACAACGTCCGGGCGGAATTTCTTTGCCCTGAAAAAAATTCCGAAAGGGAAGATCAATATCGGGAATCTGTACTGCCTGTAGAACGGAATGGGAAGTCCGCGAATTACGTATACATTGGGACTCTTCTCCCCCGTAAGGGAGAAGAGCAGGACTTCGTGCCCCTCCTGGATCAGGGCGTCTCTTATGTCTCTCAGGTAATGCGAAACACCATCTGGGGTAGGATAGTATGTTTCAGTGAAAATGGCAATTCTCACACTATCCATGCCCCGTGCTGAACTTCAGTTTAGCTATTTGCCATTCACCTGCTTTCCAGCCTCGAGAGCCTCCGGCGCAGGAACAAAATACACGTCCGTGGGGAGGAATCTCTGCATCCTCTTGAACTTGGCAACCACTGGCATTCCCACGTAAATGTCATCCGCATCCGCACCGATGAGCCTTGCCATGAACAAAGAATTCGCACCCTCAAATTCCACAAGGATAAGGTGGAATGGAGTTTCGGGCAGGAATTCCTCGCTTCCAAAAAAGCATGTCGTATATGAGTGCACCTTCCCTTTGTTCGGGAGCTGGTACCATTCAGTCTCTGCACCGCACATCATGCAGTGAGATCTGGGAGTCCCGTAAACGTAGCCGCACTTCTTGCATTTGCTGCCCATGATCTTTTTCTTGCCCAGGGACATAAAGAACTCCGAGTCCTGCGCATAGCTGTGGATATAGTCGATATCATAGTGAGACTTTACGATCAATGGGTCCGTTGAATAGACTTCGGTTCCGTTCTGGGTCTCTTCCATCTTTGCATTCGGATTCAGTGTCATTTCGTCGCCTCCATTACAGATACTGTTACATAAGTACCCGTGCCAGCATGGCTGTGTATCAGTCCAGTCTTTGGGGACGGGAGTTGCAGGGCACTATTGCCGAAGTGTTTGCTGATCGTTCTCTGAAGTTGCCAGAACATGAACACTCCCTGCATTATTCCGGTGGCACCCACAGGATGGCCACAGGCAAGAAGCCCGCCAGATGGGTTGACTGGAACTTTTCCATGCAAACCAGACTTCCCCTCATCGATAAAGGATCCACCCTCGCCATACTTGCAAAGCCCCAGGTCTTCATAAGTTTGAATCTCTGAGGAAGTGTACGCGTCATGAAGTTCAACCACGTCAATCTGTTCAAGCGGGTCAGTTATTCCCGCTCCCTCGTAAGCCTCCTTTGCAGCGGATCTCCCAGCCCTGAACGAATGAATTCCCGGATATTGCAGGTTAGAATAGTCGCTTTCCTTCTCATTTGGCAGTAAGGGAACCTTAAGGAAGGGCCTGTCTGCGAGTCTCATGGTGTCGGTTCCGGTTCCTATACTCTTTACGAGCACGGGATTGTCGGTGATTTCGAAGGCTTTTTCCTCGCTGGCCAGGATCGCTACGGCAGCGCCATCAGACATCGTACACACGTCGAGTCTCGTAAGGGGTGCCGCGACCATGGGGGAATTCCTCACGTCTTCCACTGTCAGCTTCATTGGGCTCTGGGCATAGGGGTTGTCAATTGCATTTCCATGGTTCTTGATCGACACCTTTGCAAGTTGTTCCACAGTGGTTCCGAATTCGTGCATGTGCCTCCTGGCCATCATGGCGTAGTATCCGGTGTAAAATCCTCCAACTGGATAGTCGAAGTTTGTATCGCTTGCAAGAGCAATGAACTCGTTTCCCTTCCAAGTATTGACGTGTGACATGCCTTCGAAGCCGTAGACTGCACAGGTGTCCATTCTTCCTGATGCAATCTCCTCGAATCCGGTCTGGAAGGCGAGGCCGCCAGTAGCTCCACCGCCCTCCACCCGCTTGCTGGGTTTCGGGGTGAGGCCAAGGTAGTCCTGAACCATGATACCTGACATCAGTTGCCTCTGGAAATGATCAGCGAAATATGAGGCAACAGATCCATCGATATCGTTCAGAGTCAGGTTGGCGTCGTTGAGGGCATAATCAAAAGCCTTCTTGACTCTCAGCCTGAAATCCATAGTGGGAGTGGCCTTGGCAAACTTGGTGACTCCTCCTGAGACCATATAGACATTTCTTCCTTTGTATTTCATTAGAACCAGTTTGTGATGGGGCTTTCCGATAATAAACTTGTGAGATCGCCTTGTTGATCTGCTTTTGTGAAATTTTAATTAATTAACGGACAATCCAGCTTTGTGAAACTGATTGTTTTTGGTGGTTCCGGCTATCTTGGTTCCAGGATCTGCAAGGGACTTGGAGCAGATCATGTGGCATATTATTCACGCAGCAGAAACCAGGATCTGGATTCCTCAGGCTGCAAGTGGATTGAAGGGAGCATCGGGGAAGAAGCAAAAGTTGTCGAGGCCATCAAGGATTACGACACTATTGTTGACAGTGCGGGCATATGGGACCAGCGGCAACAGAAGCACGGCGACGTCAACATAGGTGGTGTCAAGAACATAGTCGCTGGGATAAGGAAGTACGATACGGATCAGAGGTTCATCTACGTGTCCCATATCAATGTGGATTTTGGCCCGATGGAACATTTCCGAACACGAAGGGTGACGGAAGGCAACGTCAACCTGATCAAGAACATCATGGTGATACGGGCTTCCAACCTGTTCGGTTACGGGTCCAGGCTCTTTTCCGACCTTCAGGTTATTTCCAGGTCGGGAGCGAAGGAGATCCCTGCAACAGGGAACCTGGCACCGGTGCATGTGGATGATTTCGTTACAGTGATGGCGAAGAACAACGGATTTCGCGGGTCTATGAACGTATGCTCAAGAGAAGCGGTTTCTCTGGGTGAAGCCGTAAATGTCATACGAAGGGCAAATGGAGAGAAGCCGGCTGTTCTGGTGACAAAGTCTCTCCGCTCCGCGGAAAAATCACTTTCAAAGCTGAGAGAACTTGTTGGACTCGATCCGGACAGGTTAGACATGCTCAACTTGAATTACTACAGGGAAAACACTTCCCTTTACAGGTACGTACCGGAGCCGAAGAGCTTCACGGATTACCTGCAGGAAGGAAAAGCCTAGAGCAATACGTGGCCGATGGCTTCCCTGTAAGTGTAAACCGAAAGTTTTGTAAGATACTTCACAACATAGTCGCTTATTCGGTCCTTGAAATCTGGGTCGCTCCTGACTTGAATCAGGTAGGAAACGGCATTCCTCATATGGGCGGAGGCGGACATCAGGCTGGCAATTCTCCTGTCGCCTGTCCCAAGCTTCTGTTTAACGTCAAGCCAGACCTCGTCAGCATGGTTAAGCATCTTCCTGTCCCTGTCAGGGAGCTCCACGTCTTCCTCAAACAAGTGATCGTGAATACTGTCCAGCATATCCAGGACAGATCTCGTTTCCTGGAGCCTTACTGCCGATGAAATAGCATTGCCGAGTTCAGCTTGCGCCATCCTTATTTCAGACATATAGAAAAAGAACGGATGATCCGCCTTGATAATGGAATCTGTCAGTTCACAGTATGCGAGGTCAAACCGCTCCTCGTCCATGTTTTCAACATAATCCCCGCATAATTAAACATAAGTGATAGCCCCGGGCAGATTTGAACTGCCGTCGACGGGTCCAGAGCCCGTAATGCTTGGCCACTACACCACGGGGCTGCCTTTGGTCTTATTTCTCCTCTTTGGGCTTGGACTGCTTCTTGAACTCGGTGTACCTGCACTTTCCACAAGTGTACCGGTCATTGTGATCTGCAAGGAAAACCCCGGGTCCGCACTTGGGGCAAAATCTTCTTCCGCGCTTGATCTTGTCCTGGTCAACCTCGTAAAGTTCGCGTTTGAGCATCAGTTGGAAGCCTCCTGTTCCTGTTTGAGCCCATTCCTGAAGAGCTGGTAATCTGGCTCATACAGCAAGGCGCTTTCCTTGTTGGTGTAAATCTTCGAATAGCCCCTGGCTTCGTGCTTCCCCGCTTCCTGGACGATTCTCTCCACAATCACGAGATCCTTGTCGGCTTTCAGGTTCTTGGCTATCATTGTCCTGACGCTGTCCCGTGACGGGGTTATCTCAGTGCCGAACGACAGGGTGAACTGTACTTCCTTCCTGTGCAATAGAGTGTTCTCTCTAACTTCGTCAAACGTTATCTTGCTCATTTGAATTCCAGCCTCTTAACCAAGCTCCGGACATACTTCTTGACATCGGCACTCACCCTAATGCAGGCAATGCCCTTATCCGGTACTCCGTAGGCGACAACCGTATTTTCGAGCGCATAATAAATTATTGGTATCACCGCGAGGTCTTCTTCTCCCTCCACCTCCATCCTGCACGGTTTCCCATCGTGTAGTATCTCTTCAACAGACAGGAAAAGGTCCGATGTCAGCTGCCCGGGGGGATTGACGACCCTGACGGAACCCTCCACGTGGGAAAAGGTTCTCTCGCCTCTCTTCGTCTTCAGATCTACAACCTCGAGAACCGGAACAATTCCAGCGCTGCGTATCGCTTCTGAAGTCACGTCCCCGACAGCCACAATACTGCTGCTCTTTGAGAATTCTAAAATCTGGGCGATCGTGCATAGATCGTGCTTTGTGGAAGAAATCTCGTCCCGCAGGGGGTGATCTATAAAAGCGGTCTTACCTGACCTTAATGGCATACCTGCCCTTGCTCTTTAACCCGGATTCCTGCGCGATCACGGATTCTTCCGGGGACTCCACGAAGACAAATCCAAACCATTCAGTCGTGGTTCTTTCCTCAGGATGATGTGGGCAGTTCTTGGCATCTGTAAGCGATTTGCATTTCTTGCAGGCCCTGTACACGGTCTTCATTGACTCACGCTCCAGCAGCCTGTTTCTGCAACCTGATCCAGTCCGGTTTGCCCAGCCATGGCTGTTTGGTATTCAGGCCAATTTTTGCATCGTCCAGTGTAGACGACGGAAGGCTGAGGAGCACAATCTTTGTCCTGACCTTGTCCCCTATCTTGAGATCGCGTTTTGTATCCTTTCCCACAAATCTCTGGTTGGCGAGGTCAATATCAATCCTATCATCCATCATCTGGCTTATGTGCAGAAGCCCTTCCATGGGCCCGAATTTCACAAAGGCGCCAAAATCCTTGACCGATACAACTATCCCGTCGACTATTTCGTGCATTTCCGGTTCAAACGCAAGTGCCTCATACTTCACGGTCTGGTAAACGCCCCCATCTCCGTGAACTATAGTACCGTCCCCAACCATTCTGGTCTTGGTGACAGACACGATGTAACACTTTTTCTGGTTGTAAGGATTATCGCTTGTATCCACCAGCCTTCCCTCCAGCGTTTCCTTCGCGACGCCAAGGACTGCGTTGGAGTAATCTCCTCCAAGCCCGCTCGGCGGAACCCTTATTATCGTTTCACCCTCAATACTCACATACATTCCAATAACCTCAAACCGACCAAATCTGGCCATCTTCCCGCGATATGCGGAAGACGGTAACAGCCATAGTTTGCAACATTATTAATATTCCCCTCCTATGAGCAACAAATGCCACAGACGGTTGATACGGAAACAGAATCAATGTTAAGGGAGTCGGTCCGGGCTTTCGTCAAGAAAGAAGTGGCGCCCATCGCCAAGAAGATAGACCGGGAGGACCAGTTCCCTGTTGAGGTTTTCAGGAAAATGGGAAAATTGGGATTCCTTGGTGTTACTATCCCGGAGGAGTATGGAGGATCAGCCATGGGCTACAGGGCGCAGGGGATTATTGAGGAGGAACTCGGCTATGCTTCTGCTTCTCTGGGACTGTCCTACGGCGCCCACAGCAATCTCTGCATGGATAGCATTTACAGGAACGGATCACCAGAAATAAGGGAAACATATCTTCCCAAGCTTTGCAGCGGAGAGTGGATCGGATCTCTTTGCCTCACCGAGCCAGAATCCGGGTCGGATGCACTAGCAATGAAGACACATGCAGAGAAGGCAGACGGGGGCTGGAAAATTACCGGCAGTAAGACACTTATCACAAACGCCCCCCTTGCAGACATATTCGTTGTTTACGCGAAAACAGGGGACAGCCTGTCGGCCTTCGTTGCCCTTGCAACAGATTCCGGTCTCAGCAGAGGGAAGAAATTTGACAAGATGGGAATGCGAGGATCTCCCACTGGGGAACTGTTCTTTGACTCAATGTATATTCCGGACAACAGGACACTGGGTGCCATAGGTGTTGGGAAAGACATCATCATGAGCGGATTGAATCTTGAGAGGGTTATTCTTTCATTCATTTTCATTGGCCTTGCAAGGAGAGGCATAGAAATGTCCGTTCAATATGCATCGAGCCGGAAGCAGGGGGGGAAGCCCATAGGCGACAGGGAACTCATACAGGAGAAACTCGCCTATATGTATACAAGATATGAGACCAGCAAGATGCTGTGCTACAGAGCGGTGGATGAAGTCTCGAAGGACCCGATGAATGTCCTTTCGGCAGCGTCCTGTATCCTTTATACAACCGAAGCGGCAGAGTACATTGCAAGAGAAGCACTCCAGATCTGGGGAGGAATGGGCTACGTATCTGACTCGGAAGTGGAGAGGTTGCTGCGCGATGCCGTACTGGGGCAGATTGGAGCAGGAACAACGGAAATAAGGAAAAAACTTGTGGGCCACGAACTCATCAAGAATTACGTAAAGAATGGCAGGCTTCCAGAGTAGATGATTAGTTGCATAGTATGCGGGAAGAATAAACCCCTGAGCGGAGGGATCTGCGGGGAATGCTTATCTGCAAAGACGAAAGTGAAGATCGTCGAGCCCCTGAAATTGGAGCTGTGCCCGAAGTGTGGTTCGATCAGGACCAAGGGAAAGTGGCACGACAGCAGATACGATTTATCCCACGATTCCTCACTGAGGAGAATTGTAACTGCAACTGGAAAAGCCGGTGTCCGGATTAATTCAGTGATGATTGACTTCGACAACAAGGATGCAACCGGATCCGTGGAGGTTGAACTGCAGGTCGACGGGCAATTGCTGAGACGCGAAACCGTCGATTTTCCCTATAATGTAACAAAGAATAGCTGTGACACCTGCAACAAGCTGACCGGATCCTACTTTGAGGCCATTATCCAGATAAGATCCATTTCGCGGACCCTGACGGAAGAAACGCGCAAGGGAATGGAGATGTGCGTCCGTGCGTTCGAGAGGAAACCTTCGAACACTTTCATCTCTAAGGTGAAAAAACTGAAAGAGGGGTACGACATCTATGTGGGAAACAGCCGGGAAGCCAGGAAGGTTACATATCTCCTGAAGGAAGAAGTCCCATGTTTCATACAGGAAACAAAAAAGCTGGCAGGTAGGGGAGACGGCGAGGACTTATTCAGGTATACCTTTCTTGTGAGGATACTTGATCTGGAAAGGGGTTCCGTGGTCAAGAAGGGGGAAGAGGTATTTGTTGTGAAAGGCGTTTCTGCCAAACAGGTGCAGCTACGGACAGTATCTGACCCGAGGATTCAGAGGGTATCGCTTGGTGATTTCCAGACATATTTCGAAGTGTTTAACGATCGTCCGATGAGAAGGGCATATCAGGTGGTTTCCAGGAGCGAGGGAGAAACGCAGCTTATGGACAAGGAAGACTTTAAGATAATAACAATCAAGGAAGTTATACCCGGAGATACGGTTGAAGTGGTGTTCGCCGGCGGAACATTTGTGCCTGTCTAAAGAACCTGCTCGTATGCGTAACTTGATCCTTCGACAGTGATCTTCACAATTTCCCCGTTGCCGATAACCTGCCTGTCAAAGTTCCCCATTATTTTTCCTCGAACTGTGTAAATAACTCCTCCGTGTGTTACCACCAGCGCCTGGGACTCTACCTGTGACATTATGCCCGTGATGCAGTTCCAGCACCTTTCCGAATAGTCGCGCCACCTCTCTACGGTTGGAAGGTCGTTTGGTCCCAACATCCCATTCTGAAGCTTTAGATGAGGGTATTCCCTGACAATTTCGGAAAGCGTCATCCCGCTGAGAGATCCCAGGTCCCGTTCCCTAAGACACTTCAGTTCCCTG
>JAMDBT010000017.1:37427-43554 GCA_023487205.1 Thermoplasmatota archaeon | reverse complement strand
TGGACATAGCACCTATTTCCGGGGATTACACTGAAGAGCTCTACAGGAAGCACACCAGTTATTCCAGATTACTCCAGCAAGGAGTGGAAACCTTCAGCTGCCCGGGTAACGGCGAAGAAATGGGTGTGAACTCATACAAAACGTTCGCCGGTGCATTCGAGGTCGGCATGGGACCGGGGGCCCAAGATATCGCAGTGCTTGATGTGTCGTCAGCCTTGGAATCCGTATTCCGTGACCAGATAGCCCAGATAGATGAGGAGATTGGACCGTTCGATGTTTATGACTTCTCTCTTCCGGATTATGGGTATAACTTTGTCGGAGGTCACGGCGGAATAATACTTCACAACACCGTTGTGCAACAACAGCTTTCCAAGTGGGCAGACAGTGACATCGTCGTCTACGTGGGCTGTGGAGAAAGAGGAAACGAGATGACAGAGATCCTGACGCTGTTTCCGGAACTCGAGGATCCCAAGACAAAGAGGCCCCTGATGGAAAGGACCATACTCATCGCGAACACGTCCAACATGCCGGTTGCGGCAAGAGAAGCCAGCATCTATACTGGCATTACCATCGCGGAATATTACCGGGACATGGGTTACGACGTCGCACTGATGGCCGACAGTACCTCCAGGTGGGCTGAGGCACTGAGGGAGATATCCGGCAGGCTGGAAGAAATGCCAGGCGAGGAAGGCTATCCCGCGTACCTTGGCAGAAGGCTCTCCGAATTTTACGAAAGGTCCGGAAACTCCATTGTCGTGGGGGGCGGTGACAGAAAGGGATCAATTTCAATCGTCGGAGCAGTTTCGCCGCCGGGAGGAGACATATCTGAGCCGGTTTCCCAAAACACTCTTCGTGTTACCAGGGTATTCTGGGCACTGGACGCCTCACTTGCTTCAAGGAGGCATTTCCCTTCCTTCAACTGGCTCAACTCTTACTCGCTGTACAGGAACGACCTGTTCCAGTGGTTCAACCAGAATGTGTCCAGGGACTGGGAGCCCACATATTCAGATGCCATGTCGACGCTTCAGAAAGAGGCCGAGCTTCAGGAAATAGTCCAGCTCGTGGGGTACGATGCACTGCCGGAAAAGGAGAAAGTTATTCTGGACATTGCAAGGATGATCAGGGAGGACTTCCTGCAGCAGAGTGCCTTTGACGAAATCGACACGTACTGTTCGGTGAAGAAGCAGATTCTCATGCTGAAGAGTATCATGCACCTCGGCTCCGAACTCAAGAAACAGATCGATGCCGGAAAGACCATGACGCAACTGCAGGGAATCAAGGCCAGGGGGAAGATTTCGAGAATGAAGGAAATACATGACGAAGACATTGAGCAATACGCGGCCCAACTTATGAGCGAGGCGGATGAAGAACTGGAAGCAGCAGGGACGGTGGCACGATGATAAGCGTCAGTTACCGGTCCATATCAGACATTACCGGCCCACTGGTATTCGTGGAAGGCGTTGACCGTGCGGCTTACAACGAGATTGTGGAGATACAGCTTCCCAACGGAGAAACACGATCAGGCCAGGTGCTGGAGAGCCGCAAGGGTACGGCAATCGTGCAGGTTTTTGGATCCACCACGGGAATGGACACTTCAGGCACAAGGGTACGATTCACCGGGAGCACAGCGAGGGTCGCGGTATCGGACGAAATGCTCGGAAGGGTTTTCAACGGCCTTGCAGAGCCGCATGACGACCTCGGACCCATTATCGGCGGAGAAAAGATCGAAATAGTGGGGAACGCCATAAATCCGTATTCCAGGGAGGAACCCAGCGAATTCATTGAAACGGGAATATCGACCATTGACGGGAACAACACGCTGGTCAGGGGACAGAAGCTCCCTATCTTCTCAGGATCCGGTCTGCCGCATAACCAGATGGCTGCGCAGATTGCGAGACAGGCGAAAGTTCTGGGAAAGGAAGAAGGCTTTGCCGTGGTGTTCGGCGCAATGGGGATTACCAGTGAAGAGGCCAACTTCTTCATTAACGAGTTCCGGAAGACGGGGGCCATATCCAGATCCGTGCTTTTCCTGAACCTTTCATCCGACCCTTCCATGGAGAGGATCATTCTTCCCAGGGTTGCCCTCACGACTGCCGAGTATCTGGCATATGAGCAGAACATGCACATACTGGTCATTCTCTCCGACATGACCAATTATTGTGAGGCACTCCGTGAAATCTCGTCCGCGAGGGAAGAGGTGCCAGGAAGAAGGGGATTCCCCGGCTATATGTACACCGACCTGAGCACAATTTACGAAAGGGCTGGAAAGATTCGCGGAAGAACAGGATCGATCACTCAGATGCCAATTCTGACTATGCCAGGCGACGATATGACTCACCCCATACCCGACCTGACAGGTTACATCACCGAGGGGCAAATCACGCTCAGCCGTGATCTGCAGCGGGCTGGGGTTTACCCGCCTGTGAACATTTTGCCGTCGCTGTCCAGGCTCATGAACCAGGGGATAGGAAAGGGCAGAACAAGGGAAGATCACAGGGGAGTGAGCGACCAAATATATGCGGGATATGCCAACGGCAAGGACCTGAGGTCCCTGAGCGCAATCGTGGGCGAAGAGGCACTCAGTGCCAACGACAAGACCTACCTTCGGTTTGCGGACGCATTCGAGGGAAAATACGTTCGCCAGGGACTGGAAGAGGACCGGGGGATAGAAACAACACTGGACCTTAGCTGGGAACTGCTTTCCATGCTGCCCGAGTCGGACATGAAGAGAGTAAAGAGAGAGCACATAGAAAAATACGGAAAGTGGAAGAAGGGTTAGTATTGCCGGCATCTCAGGAAATCAGGCCCACGAGGATAGAACTCATAAACACGAACAGAAGGATCAAGCTTGCAAAGAGGGGCCTGGACCTGCTGAAAATGAAACGATCATCCCTCGTCATGGAGTTTTTCAAGATAAGCAGGACCCTGACGGGGAGGAGAGAAGCGCTGCGCGAGGAGATAGGGAACGCTCTCGAATCATTGAGGATCGCAGGGATGATAAGCGGCAGCATGAACCTGGAACGGGTCTCCCTGATGTTTGCGAATACATATGCATCGGTCAAGGCAAGAAACGTCATGGGTGTCCGGATCCCGGAACTTGAACTCAATTACGGGGAATCGGCCATATCGGAACTTTACAGGGCCACCTCCGTTCCGGTGCCAATAAACGAGTCCATTTCCAAATTTGAGGGAGTCCTGGTGTTGCTCCTCGAAGTGGCAGAGAAGGAGAACTCGATGCGCAGGCTTTTGAGAGAAATTGAGAAGACCAAGAGGAGATCAAATGCCATTGAGAACGTGATGATTCCAAGGCTCACTGCGACAGCCAAGTACATAAGGATGCGACTAGACGAGATAGAAAGGGAAACGTTCACGACCCTGAAAACAATCAAGAAAAAGATGGCAGGGGAAACGGTGGCGGTCTAGCGATGAACCCGATGCATTACATTAAGAAAGATTACCTCAGGAAGCCCGTATATTATGATTATTCCACCAACGACGCTCTCAGAAGGTTTGCCAGAATAAGGGTGCTGGTACTGGCTATTAACCTGACCGTAAGCCTCGCTGCGCTGATACTGGTGATATGGAGATGAATTGATGGAAGGCGATCTGGAAACACTCAGGAAAATAAAGGAAAAGGAAGCGGAAGAAAAGCAGGTGGTTTCGGATGCGAGATCACGCATGGAGGAACAGTACCGGAAGAAGCTTCAGGAAAAGGACTCCACACTGTCAACCAGGGAAGAGAAACTCAAGCAAGAGCTGGAAAACGCCATTCTCACTCAGTCAGAAAAGCTCCGCCAGAAGGGAGACGCGGAGATAGCGGAAGCCAGAAAGAAGGCACTGGCAATGAAACTTGCCATGTCGGACGATGACCTGAAGAAGATGGTGACCGAAGAGCTGAGGAACCTGGCAAGAAAGGGATAGCGATGCTGAAACCGGAGAAAATGATCAGGATTCGCGTAATCGGCGCAAACAGCCGAAGACACGATATCGTCACCGTACTCCACGATTTGGGAGCGATGCAGATCGAGAACGTGTCCGACGATCTGAAGGGCATTCTCTCCGCCTCAAAAAATTCTGAAGACTTCTACAGGGCGACACAGTACCTCCAGAAGGCGAGAGGATTCGAGACTCAGCTTTATCCCAGGAAAGTCGAAGAGAGGAGGTATTTTCAGAGTTCCGAGGAACTGTTCAACAGCTTCGAATCACTTGATCTGGGCAATCTTCTGGAGCCTCTGAAGAGACAGGAAGAGGAACTGTTCCAGGACAAGAATGAATTTGAAAAAAAGCTGGCTGCTGCGAGGCTCCTGGCGCCGCTTGGCAAGGACCTCTCAATATACGATTCTGCTGCAGTTAAGAGTTTCATTGCCGTGGGCGTGCCGGAGGATACGTTCCCCTCTCAGGTGAATACTTCCCTCGGAGGAGCCTGCATCCCGCTGGACCTGAACCACAGGCTGGTTTGCATTTCTCGGGACGAGACAGAGAACCTTGCCAGGCTGGCGGAAAGTCATGAACTCACGTTGCACCTGATTCCCCAGCTGAAAGGAAGCCCGGAAGTCGAGATACGTGCACTTGGGGAAAAACTCTCCGAGACTGAGAAAGAACTTGCCACCGTTCAGGCGGAACTGGGAAAACTTTCGGACCGGTATTATGCCCTGATCGCGCAGATCAGGGAACAGCTGGAAATTGAAGTCAAGAAATTCGAAGTTGTTGAAAAATTCGGGAGCACCGAGGACTCCTTTGCAATGGAAGGCTGGGTACCGCTCAGGTCTCTGCAGGCAGTGACCAGCGGAGTCGAAAAGGCTTCCGGGGGACGGTGCGTTGTCAGCACAGTAGACACTAAGGAGAAACCTCCCACTATGCTGCACAATCCCAGAAGAATCAGGCTCTTTGAATTCTTCATAAGATTCTATTCCCTTCCGGAAGAATCGGAATTCGATCCTACCATGATTTTTGCATTCATTTTCCCGGTGTTTTTTGGTCTTATGGTAGGGGACTATGGGTACGGCCTCGTCATATTGCTGAGTTCACTCTGGATACTTCGGAAATTGAAGCCGGGAGCGAAGAACCACGTCCCCAGGAGAATAAAGAAGTTCGTCAATACCATAATGAGCAGGTCGTCGCTGGAAGTGCTGGCAAGGGCGCTTGTGCCTGCGTCACTATCGGCAATCGCCTTTGGAATAGTCTTCAACGGATTTTTCGGGTTCGCCCTGCTTCCATTCACTCTTGTCGATGTCAGGACGTCACTGCCCAAGCTGATCCTTGCGTCCGGATACATAGGCCTTTCCATGGTTTCACTCGGGCTCGTCATGGGATTCATAGAAAGCTGGTACAACGGCCACAGGAAACACGCCATAGGGAGGATTGGGTGGCTCCTCCTGGCCATCGGTGCTTCGATTTTCGGCCTTGACATGATACACCACGCAACATCTTCGCCGCTGCAGTACGTTTCCGTCGGCATGATCCTGTCGGGCCTGGCTCTCGTAATTGCAGCGGAGGGCGGAAACGGTGCCGTGGAAATCCCGTCCATCATCAGCCACATCCTCTCCTATACCAGGATTGTGGGTATACTCATGGCATCGGTGATTCTGGCATTCGTGGTCGATACTTCCTTTATCGGGGGGTTGCACTCCATCTCGGGACTCGTGATCGGAGTCCTCATACTGGTTGTCGGCCAGCTCTTCAACCTCGTGGTCGCCGTCTTCGAGCCCGGCATTCAGGGTGCCAGGCTTCTTTACGTGGAATTCTTCTCTAAATTTTACCATGGTAACGGAAAACCATTCAAGCCGTTTTCCACAAGGAGGATCTACACCACAAGGCAGTACGAGCCGGAAAGCGAGGCAAGCGGAAAAACCGGATAGGTTATCTTTTGAGTTACTCTTGAGGTTCCATTGAGCGGCATTCCGGTAGTTCTTGTTGTTGCCATAGCATTTGCCTGCCTCTTTGTAGGCGGATGGCTTGGAAGAATGCTTACGCGTTATCCCTGGGGAGAGAAGCCTTACACCGGAATGGAGCAGATGATCGATCGAACCGCGACCGTCGTGCAGGCCAATGAGAAGGATCTGGTGGTCAGGTACAATAACCTGCTGTGGTCGTCCGACCTTGTGGACGATTCCAATGTATCGATTGG
>JAMDBT010000017.1:0-37050 GCA_023487205.1 Thermoplasmatota archaeon | reverse complement strand
AGGCGTAACAGTTATTGTTGGCAATTGCCGTTGAATCACATATTTAAGAAAGTTGCAGATACCCCACTCGATGCAGAATAAGGCCGTAATCTTTGGTGGGACTGGAGCCATTGGTGGCGCGGTCGGCGAATCACTCAAGAAAGCAGGATGGACAGTGACTGTTGTCACAAGAAACCCAGACAAGGCTCAGGTTTCATTTGCGGACAACATAGTGAGCTTTACCGACGACAAGAAGATTGTAAAGGAGATATCCGGTGCCAGAGCGGTGCTCAATTTCAGCGGCGCTTCCATAAACAGCACCAAGAAGCTGGATCTAATAGAGGAGAGCAGGGTAATTTTGACCGCCAGGGTCACCAACCTTATAAGCGCGTCCAAACCAAGGCCGGAAGTATTTGTCAACGGGTCCGCTGCGGGTTACTATGGAGCAGAAGAAACTGACGACTTGAAATTCACAGAGGAAAGTCCTGCAGGGAAAGATTACTGGGGAAACATGGTCGCGAAATGGGAAAAGGCTGCGGAGGGTGCTTCAGACCTTGGAGTCAGGGTTGTCAACGTGCGCACCTCTCTTTTCCTGGATCCCAACTCCGGCACGCTCGGAGAAATGATACCTCTATTCAGGAAGAGAATGGGTGGTTACGTAAAACCCGGTAGGCAATGGGTATCCTGGATCCATAGGGATGACGAGGTTTCCCTGATTCTGGAGTGCATCAACAATAGCAGCATCAGCGGTCCAATCAATGCGTCGTCTCCCAATCCTGTGAGGATGAAGGATTTCGCATCCTCAATCGGCAAGCACCTAGGCAAATCCGGAACGATGGCTATCCCGCAGTTTGTTGTAAAACTCAGGTTCGGGAAGGCAGCCTCCCTCCTGATCAACGGAGGGGCCGCCATGCCGGAGAAGGCAGAAAGCATGGGATTCAAGTTTCGATACCCGACACTGGAAGTTGCGCTCACCTCCCTTCTGGGCGGAAACAAGGATTAGGCCGGTTTTCGGAAGACCAGTATATACTCGTGCTTGAAAACGTAATACCCTCCGGCCAGAGCCCTGTAGCGCCATAACCTCTCCTGCCCCCTCTTGCCCCTGGTCCGGTTGAAATTCTTCACCACGATGCTCTTGAGGATCAGACCGGTTCTTGCGAGTTCCTGCATGACCAGGAATCCCAGCGGAACCCACTCACCGGAGGCGTACTTGTCCCCTATGACGGCAGCCAGGTATCCTCCAGGCCTGAGCGTCGAAACGCACGAAGCGGCAATCCGTGAAAACTGTAAGAGGAACCCGTCCAGTGAAGATGCGTTGGAAAGATCACGGGGATCATCGGTAAAATGGATTATGTCGTGGTAGGGAGGATGCATTATCACCAGATCAGATGCTTCGAAACCATTCTCACGCAAAAGAGAAGAAAAATCAGTTTCGCAGGAGTTTCCAGTATAAAGGAAATACTTTGACTTTGTCATTGAACCGGAGACCTTTGCCCTGGCCTTTTCCACCAGTTCGCCGATGATGTCCACTCCAAGATAATTCCGGTCAATGGAGACAGCTTCGAACAGGGTCGTACCTGCGCCCATGAACGGTTCCAGCACCAGGTCGCCCGGCTTGGTGTACCTCAGCATGAGCTGCCGCGGAATCAGCGGAACGAAATTCCCCCAGTAGCCCGCATCGTGCATTTCGGACCTGTCCCTGGACTCTACGTTCCAGAAACTGTCCGTGATTATTTCATCGTAATCCTGCCACCTGTTCAGATCAAGGCCCTCCTTCCGGTCGGAGGAAACGTATTTTCTCAGCCTTTCTATGTAGTAAATTGCCCGATCCTCCGTTCTTGAACCTGATATCTGTTCGAGCTGGCGATCCAGGATTGCATGCTTCACGCGGAAGTCGCCCCCAGTCTGGGTTGATTCATCGAAACCGATAAGCCCATTCTTGCCCGGGGGGGCGTCGAGAGTGACCTTTGTGGAGATCGATTCGCGAAAAGAATCCACCTCTTTCCTTATCTCACTGATGGCCAACGATTTCAGGGATTCCAGGTACCTGTCCAGCACAGCCCTTTCAAAAACGACTTCTCCATCAATATTCGCCATTACCGGATTCTGGGACCCAGCCATCCGATCAATAATACCTCGATCGCGCATGAATTTATGCCATCTCTACCTGCTCTTCCAGCGGGAGGTGGATGAAAGTCAGGAGATTGAAGGGCAGCCTGAAGGAATCGTTCCGGAATGTCGCCCTGTTCCCACCGGTTATTCGCAGTTTGAATCCAGATCTCCTTTTCAATTCCAGTACCTCCATCCTGATGAGATCCAGTATTTCCTGCATCTTGTCCCGGGGGGCATCAGATTTGAGTGAAAGCAGAAATGAGTAACGAAGTCTGCCAAACCGCCTGCGCGACGAAACCACAACAGTGTAGTCCACTTTCGCTTCCCGCATCGCTGAAGGGATGTAGAGCAGTGTCCTCAGAAATGTGGGATGAAAGAATTCGGAAGATCGTCTACGTGATGGAATCATTGTAATTCTCGTGCCATTCCACTCTCTTGGCGTCTCTTTTTCAGTAGAGGCTTTGTAAAGGTGAAAGAAAAACGAAGAAAGCTTGTCCAGGCCAGGCAGGGTGTCGGAACCTATGAAATACTGCCTTTCATATTCATTGCACTGTGCCCTGAAAACTGCCACGTGCCCGGGTGCAGGGATCAGGAGGTAAGCATATGCCCTGAAATCAACGGGATTTTGTTTCTCTTCCTTCGGATCCACCAGGGCAATTTGTTTCCATAGCAAGGGCCCTTCCTTCATGGTGCGGATCAATCAGACCATGGCCTCTGTGCCCTCACGATCAGACAGTATGGCGGCATTGACCACTTTCACGACCTCAAAACCGTCCTGCCCGGTGGCAATGCGTGAACTCCTGCCCTCAGCATAGTCCACAAAAGCGGATATCTCCGACACGTACTGGCTTCCTCCCTTAAAGTCTGAAACTTGTTTTCCGTTGAGGACTAGCTTTCCCCTTATTTCGGTGCTGAATATGGATTGTCCTTCAATGGTGCCTTCCGTTCCGTATATGTACAGGCTGTTGTCAGGCATCATCATCCTTCTTGAGGAGGTGACGTGCGCGGCAAACGAGGAAAAATCCATCACGATCTCTTCGGTCTGTTCTATCACTTCACCGCCGGGGTACCGCTTTGCAGTGACAGAGTTAGGAGTCTTCCCAGTAAGGTATAGAATTGAATCAATGACGTGAACACCAGTTCCCATTACCGATCCGCCTCCCGCTTCTTCGGGAGTGTACCACCATTTTGTGTCGGGTGTGTCAGACCTCGAGGACAAACCTCCCCAGGTTCCAGAGATCTTTGATATTTCGCCAATTTCTGATTCATCCAGATAGGATTTTATTTTCCATATTGCGGGATGGAATCGCATATGGAAACCCACTGCCAGCTTCCTTCCTGAAGATTCAGATTTGCTGACAAGCGTTTCTGCGTCTTCATTCTTCAGCGTCATGGGTTTTTCCAGGAGGACATCCTTTCCTGCCTCCAGGCACGCCAGAGCGTGAGGAAAGTGGAGGAAATTGGGAGAAGCTATGTATGCCGCGTCGAAGGCAGAGTTCAGGAAATCATCCATTGAAGTGAATGCCTGCGCACCACAGGAAGAAGCAACCCTGTCCGCCTTTTCGCCGTTACGTGAAAACACAGAAGCAACTTCATTCCCGGACTTTCCAATTGCAGGAATGATCCTGTTTACGGAATGGTTACCCAGCCCCACGATCCCGAATTTCATCACCCTGAAAGCCTGCAGGAAAAAATAATATTGCCTCCAGGAGTGACGATATGTGGAAGCAAGCGAAGGATTCCGTAACATTCTTGGATTAAAGATCTTCTGCAAATATCTCGACTGCGGGCAAGGTTCGGTCAAGTTAATGTGCCTTCACGGTGGACCCGGCATGTCTCATGACTATCTTCTCCCTCTTTCCGATCTTGCAAACTCCGGGATAAGTGTACTTTTCTACGACCAGTTCGGGTGCGGCAGATCCGAAGAGCCCAGGGACAGGAACAAGTTCACCATTGAGTATGGCGTGGAGGAAGCAGAAGAGGTAAGAAGGGAATTCTTCGGAGACGAAAGGATAGTCCTGATGGGATCCTCTTACGGCGGAGCTCTCGCTCTTGCGTATGCACTCAAGTACCAGAGAAACCTGCGGGGGCTCATCATTACCGGAGGGCTCAGCAGTGTCCCTGAAACGGTTCGCGAAATGCAGCGGCTAATCTCCGAACTTCCGCGAAAATACAGGGACATTATCCATGAACATTCCCGATCCGGGGAATATTCGGGAAAGGAATACGAAGAAGCAGTATGGTACTTTTACAGAAAGCATGTTCTCAGGATGAAGGAGTATCCGGATGAGGTGATGCGTTCTCTTGAATTCGGCGAGAAGAGAAACGTATATCCCGTGATGAATGGACCAAACGAATTCACAATCACCGGAACAATAAAAGACTGGGATATCACCGACAGGATCGCCTCAATCAAACTGCCCACGCTGATCACGGTCGGCAAGTATGACGAAGTGACTCCCACCATTGCTTCAGCGATTCGGGACAAAATTGAAGGTTCAAGGATGGTGGTATTCCAGAAGAGCTCCCATCTCACAATGTGGGAGGAAAGATTCCGGTATAACGAAACGCTGAGAAAGTTCATTTTGAAGGTCTACCAGATCTGACGGGACGATCATGCAATCATGGAACTCTGGCGTAATTACTGGTGTGCGCCCAACTATCGAACAGTTTTTACCAAATAAAAGTTAATACATCGGATAAAATGACCGCCAGATAATTATTGGGGAGTTTTGAAATCCCGACGCTTCAGGACATTTGGAGAGCAACAGAATCCATAAAGGGACACGTAAACCGGACGCCGCTGGATTATTCGAAGACGTTCAGTGACATGCTCAACTCGCAGGTATATTTCAAGCTCGAAAATCTTCAAAAAACCGGATCGTTCAAGGTTAGGGGCGCACTTCACAAGCTTTCCTCCCTCTCCGAGGGGGAACGAAAGATCGGGGTTATCGCAGTCAGTGCAGGCAATCATGCGCAGGGTGTCGCATACGCGGCAAAGATGCTGGGCATATCGGCAAAAATAGTGATGCCCGAATTTACCGTTCCCGCGAAGGTAAACGCTGTTATGGGCTACGACGCACAGGTTGTACTGAAGGGAAAGGACTACAACGAAGCAAGGGAGCACGCACTTTCACTGGTCAAGGAGGAAGGAAGGGTTTTCATTGAGGGGTTCAACGACCCCTGGATTATTTCCGGGCAGGGCACAATCGGCCTTGAGATCCTGGAGGACCTCAAGGATACTGAGGCAATCGTGGTTCCCGTGGGAGGCGGTGGCCTTATTTCCGGTATCGCCCTGGCGGCAAAGTACCAGAACCCTTCCGTGAAGGTTTACGGAGTGCAGTCAGAACTGATAGACTCAATGAAGAAATCAGTCGAGTCGGGCAATATCACGTCACACGTCACAGGAGAGACCATAGCCGACGGGATTGCAATCAAGTATCCCGGAGACGTGACGCTTGAGATATGCAGAAAGTACGTGGATCAGATCGTAACGGTAAGCGATGAGTCGTTAGCTTTGGGACTTTTCAAGCTGCTGGAAAGAAACAAGATCCTCGCGGAACCCTCCGGAGCAGCCCCTCTGGCCGCTGCCCTGGAGAAAAAAATAGACATCTCCGGCAAGAAGACGGTCATGGTGGTTTCTGGAGGAAACGCCAACCTGTTGCTTCTGTCCAAGATTATCTACAAGTCAATGGAAATGGAAAAGCAACTGGTCAGGATCGAACTTAAGATACCAGACAGGCCCGGAACGCTGCAGAGGATCGCATCCTCCATCTCGGAGGTCGGAGGAAACATTTACCACGCAGAAGTGGACAATCTTTCGGAGGATACCCCGGTGGGCTACCAAACAATCACGTTCTCGGTCAATCTGAGGGGGCCTGATCATGCAAAGACCCTGATGAAAAAGCTCGAAAACCTGGGATACAAGTTCAAGGTTTCTGGATGACCTCACCGAATAGAGAAGTCATGGAAGTGCTGGTTTTCAATTTTCTCACCGGTATAGCTTTCGACGAATGCCTTCCTGATCCCTGTCCTGCAATAGCTTGTGAGTTCACTGACGGCGTTTTCCTCGCCAGAGAAAACCGCTTCTACGGTCCCGTCCGGCAGGTTCCTAATCCATCCTTTTACACCGAAATCACGAGCCCTCAGGAAGGTCTCCATCCTGAAGTTCACTCCCTGGACTCTTCCGCGGAAGATGGCATGAACGGTCGTCTCCATGTTTCCATAATGCCGGGGGGTTGAAATAGATTGGAACGCGCGTTCATCGGGGAAGGGTCTTCTAACCAAAGGATCCGGATAAATGCCAATGCTCATAACGCTGAATAAAATACTTTAGCCAGTGGGAGGGAATTTCAGTGTCCGTCCCGAAGTAAACCAGACGAATACCGAAAACCCCCATGGATGGTGCGACCAGCATCATGAGATACGAAACTTACAGATCCCTGCTTTCCTACGGCATCCTCTTCCTCCTAGCTTTCGTAATACTGCTTGTCTCAGTGGTTCTTTATTCCGTGAATCTCCTGATGCCCACCCAATTTTCAAATAATCTGGACTCACTGGTTGCAGTATCCGCGGTTGCATCCCTGCTGGCAATGGTACTGACTCTCAGGCTGGTAATGCGGGTTCTGTCACTGGAGAAGTCTGACGCAGGAGAAGACGAATACCCGCGCAGCAGGGATGAGGAAGAAATACTCGACGCGATCAAGAAGGACGGAGGAAGAATGCTGCAGAACGCACTTGTGTCAAGCAGCCGCTTTTCGAAGGCGAAGGTTTCACGTCTTGTTTCCGATCTGGAAAATAAGGGACTCATTACCAAAAGGAGGAGAGGGGTTACCAATGAGCTGATTCTGGAAAAATGGAAGTAAACACGGCTTTCTGAAACATGTCTCACGATCCGTTAAGAATCGTTTCACCATGGTTATATGTATGGCAACGAAGTCAGAAAAGCTGCTATGGACACTGATCGGGCTGGTGTTCATCGCTGCTATTGTCTCGGTAGTCATTGGCCTGCTTTGGAACGCGTACGGACCAAAGTATGCATACACAAATACCACTGGATATGGATGGAACGGGATGATGGGCTGGGGAGGAGCCTGGTTCATTTTCATGCCCATGATGGCGGCAATCGGCGTCATGCTCCTCTTTGTGTTTCTTTACTTCCTCCTCAGCGTCTTCCAGCCAAGCCACCGGCTGTTTCATGAAGATGATCGTAAGGCCCTTGATATATTGAAGAGAAGATACGCTGAGGGCGAGATCTCTGAAGAGGAATTCCAGACGATGAAGAAGAATCTCGAGGAGTAACCATCAGGATTCACGCACCGGGATTGGTGCGTGAAATCTCTTATTTCCCTGATCATGTTTTCCGCTTTTCTCAGGATTGTTCGTATCAGCCACCGTCAAGAAGTCAGACTACTTTAGAAACCATTAGAAACACGATGGCGAAAACAATCAAGGGCAAAGCAAGAACTACCCAGCTGACGGGATGCGCAAAATTGAAAGTATATCCAACGCCAAACCGCTTGGGCACAATCAGAGACCGGTCTTCTCTATTGTAATACAAAACGCCGGCTTTCCAGAATCTGTCATCATCAGGACTGCTCTTTTCGGAAGGGGTTTCAATTGCCTGCGGGAATAGTTTCCATCCTGTCTGTCCAGTTTTAAATGATATCGCCAGAATGAACGGCAAGACAAAAATTACCGGCAGAATCGAGACGAATCCGTAAGATGAAGGAAGCATCCCCCAGGTAACTGAAATGCTCAGAAATAAGCTGAGCTCGATTACAAGCAATATTCCCAGCAGGGCGTAGAAGATAATTGAGTTGAAAGCAGCCATCTGTTTTGCTGTCTTCCTGGGCGACCTTGAATTCTGGAACGGGGCTACACGCAGCGAAAGCACAGAGATGGTCTCGATCAGGACAGCTACTGGAACCCCGGCGAAAAAGAGGATTCCAAATACGGAAAGAACCGACTTTGTTGCATACTGATCAGGGGTCCCGCTGACGGTGAAATGAGTCGGGAAAGTTTGTGGGATAGAAGGATAATATAGAATGCCGACCGCAAAGAAAATCAGGATCTCGAACCAGGGAACGAGAAGCCACAGACGATTTACGTTCTCCTGAATATCGCCAATGACCGCAGTCGAGGCAGCAGGATATTGGTGTTCGTCCTGAACAGAACGTTTCAAATCCGCAACCTTTCGGTGGAACCAGTAGTAAAGGAAAAACACAGCCAGCACGACAAGCAGGGGGACTGTCGATATCATGACGACAGCGACATAGGGGAGCAGGATTACGAATAATGCGATGATAATGGCAGAAAGAAGAACGGAGTAATTTCGGTATTTTCTCCTGATGTCAATTACGCCTTCGCTATCCACGAGGCTTTGCGGTAACCTTATCCCAAACTGTATGTAGGGCGGGGTCAGATAGGGGATCATCGCGAATGCTATTGCCAGGAACACAAGTATGAATATCACCATGTATTCGAGCAACGCAGGAATCACTTGTTATCGCCCGCCTGCGAGATAGAATCCATTATTTTCTCGATTCCATCCATAATGGTGTCCCGGGCAAATCCATTGGAAACCGCCTCAGAAAGAAGCAGTTTCTGCCTGCGGATCCAGTCGGAATCCATCTCCTTGGTGCCGGCCAGCTTCCTGCCGGAGACAGTGATCTTCTTCCTGCGATCCTGATGTATGAGCCCGTCACGGGAAAGGATTTCGTATGCTTTGTTTACGGTGTGATAGTTAACTCCCAGGAGGGATGAAAGCCGCCTGGATGAAGGCAGAATGTCGCCCTCCCCCAGCTTCCCAGTCGCAATATGGCCGACAATGCAGTTTCCTATTTGCCTGTAAATCGGGACTTCGGAAGCCAGATCTATCGCGATCAGGAGTTCATTGTTCTTCATGCTGCGACCCAAGTTCCTTCCTGTGCCAATAGTCCTTCCGTAAGAAACAGAATTTGTCCGTCTGTTGCCCACTTGCACATCCGACATCAACTTCCTCTTGTTCTATATCATATATAACAATATAAACTTGCTTGCCGCAGAAGCAGAACCGGCAATGAACGTGCAGAATCTTAATCAGGCAAAAAATCAACTACTCACAGGGTATGCCGCAACCCATAATGACGGATGTTCTGCTGGCACATGGCGGCGTTGGTTCTGATCAAACGCTGAACTCTTTCCTTGACGACGTTGTAAAATCCTCCTTGGACCGGGACCCGTTGAAATCGGTGGTAAATTCGGTGGTAAGAATGGAAGACGATCCCAGGTTCAATGCGGGAACAGGTTCCTACATGAGGCTGGACGGAAGCATACAGATGGATGCCTCCGTAATGATTCCCGGCAGCTTCGGCGCGGTCATAGCGATTGAGAAGGTCAGGAATCCCGTCCTTGTCGCAGTGGACGTCATGAACAGAAGCCCTCACGTAATCCTAAGCGGCGACGGCGCAACCAGGTTCGCCAGAACATTGGGACACGCTGAATACAACCCTGAAACAGAAAAGGCCAGAATCGCTTTACAACAGACCATGGCAAAACTGAAGGACTCTTCCAACAAGGAGGACAGAATCCTCAATTTCAGGGATCGGCTGACTATCGAGAGTTTTCTAACCGTCGATACCGTCGGGGCGGTCGCGAGGATATCAGGGAAATTTGCAGGGGCGGTTTCCACAGGCGGAGCCAATCCAATGCTCAGAGGAAGGGTTGGTGACGTCTCCATTCCAGGGGCGGGCATATACGTGGGATCAGAAGGTGCCGTCGTCGCTACCGGGATCGGGGAAGATATAATCAGGAACTCCCTCTGTTTTCGAACCTACAAAAGGATTAGCGACTCAAGCCTTGTCGACGTGCTCCGTGAGGAGATTTCACATTTCAACTCACCCGTCGGGCTTATTGCAGTTAACGGCAAGGAAAGTGCCTGGTTTGCCAACAGGCAAATGTCGGTCGGGTACTACGCGGGAGAACATGTTAATTAAGCCATCAGGCAATGGTGATTTCTGATGCAGTTCGAGAAGTTCAAGGTCATGCAATTCCCCAGGGAGGTCCTCGTGGGGCACAACGTTCTTGGGCATATAACGGAAATATGTGATCGCTACTCCAAATCCAGGAAGGCAGGAATAATTACGGGAAACATCACGTATGATCTGGCCGGCGCGACCGTTGAGTCGTCTCTGCGTGCTTCCGGAATAGAGACTGAAGTGATCAAGACCGGCAATGCAACCACCGAAAATCTGGAGAAAGTGGAAACCTGGGCTAGAGAAATCTCTCCGGGGATTCTTGTGGGCGTTGGCGGAGGTTCGAAGGTGGATATTACCAAGAAGGTCGCTGCTGATATTGAAATACCATACGTGAGCGTTCCGACCTCTCCGAGCCACGACGGCATTGCTTCGCCGAGGGCTTCAATCAGGAAACCAAACCAGTCACTGTCGGAGACCGCAGTAATGCCAATTGCAATAATAGCGGATACGTCAGTGATGGTGAAGGCTCCATTCAGGTACTTGGCAGCCGGAGCAGCAGACGTGATTTCAAACGAAACCGCGGTGATGGACTGGAAGCTTGCAAACAGGCTCAAGGGAGAGGAAATCAGCAGCAGTGCGGCCGCACTTGCAGAGTACGCTTCACACGAGCTATTGGAAAAAATAAATCTGATTGTCCCAGGAGTGGAAGATTCCGTATGGATGGTGACAAAGCAAATACTTGCGTCTGGAACTGCCATGGCCATAGCCTCGTCCTCCAGACCTGCGAGCGGTAGTGAACATCTGTTCTCCCATGTCCTGGAGATTCAGGGGAAAGGAAGTGCAATACATGGGGAGTACTGCGCCATGGGAACAGTGGTCTCCATGTACCTCCATGGGGGGAACTGGGAAAAGATAAGAAGTGCGTTCTCATCAATAAAACTCTCCACCAAGGCAAAAGATTACGGCCTGAGCGACGAAGACGTAATCAACGCACTGAGTACAGCCCACAGCATACGGCCCGAGAGGTTCACAATACTGGGCGATACGGACATGAGTCATTCTGCTGCGGAAAGAGCACTGGAGATAACGGGCATCATCTGAGGGATTGCAATGGCAAAGGTCAGCTTAATAGGAATGGATCTGGCGAAGGAAGGAATCGAATTCACGTTTGTTCAGCCTCTGAAGGAATGTTCTCCTTGCGGGGTAAAGAACGTTTGCTTCAATCTTGAGCCGGGCAGAAGTTACAGGATAGGGGCTGTCAGAGAACGGGAACACCCCTGCAGTGTTTATGAAGGGGACAAAGTGCGGGCCATAGAGGTCGAGGAGCTAGAGTTTACTGCCAATCTGGAATACAGCCAGAAACTGCAGGAAGGGTCCAAGATCACCCTGAAATCCATGGAATGTGGCATATTTACATGCAGTAACATCGAGGAATGCAACCTTATGCACAGGAGGCAGGGAGTAAAGGCGACTATAAGCGAACTTGCAGAGAAACTCGACTGCCCGAAGGGATTGGACATCAGGAAAGTCAGGCTCAAGTGATCTTTCCGGGGGAATTATGTCCAGCCCAAAGATAGGTCTCATAGGCAAGCCGAACGTTGGAAAAAGCACCATATTCTCCGCTCTCACCGAGGCAAGTGCTGAAATCGCGAATTATCCTTTTACCACGACCAAGCCAAACGTGGGGATAACGTACTTCCCGGTGGAATGCCCGCATCCCCTGGTCGGCGGGGAGTGCAATCCCCGGGAAGGCTTCTGTGATTCGGGGAAGAGGTACGTACCGATCACGGTTATTGATGTTCCAGGTCTCATAGAGGGTGCCAGCCATGGCAAGGGAATGGGCAACGAGTTCCTGGAGAACGTCAGGGACTCGGATGCTATTATCCTGGTATTCGATGCCTCGGGGAGAACCAGTCTTGATGGATCCGTCCTCGAAGAATCTCTGGACCTCGGGACAAGCGAGATCGCAATGGTTCGGAACGAACTCCAGGCATGGTTCTCGCGCATGCTGGGAAACGGTTGGGAAAAGTTCTCCAGGAAAGCGGATTCTTCTGGGCAACCCGTGGTTCAATCGCTTCAGGAGAAGCTCGGTTCGTTCGGGATAACTCAGGGAAAGACCCACCTGATCTTAGCATCGGCTCCGTTTCCTGCGAAGCTGGCGCTCTGGACCGAAACGGATTTTGGAGACTTTGCAAGGATAGCATTTGAGCTGGTGAAACCGGTGATCCTTGTGGGAAACAAGGCGGACCTCGTAGATCACCCTCCGAAAATAGGCGAGGAATCCCGTTTCGTCAGTGCAGATTTTGAGCTCGCGGCTTCCAGGGCCAAGAAGGCCGGATTGGTCATGGATGCTGACACCTCTCTGGATCCCGTTGGGAGTCTAACGGATCCCCAGAAAAACGCCATCGAACGGATCAATTCAGTGTTCTCCAGGAGTTGGGTGAAGAGGCTGAGGATCATTCTCGCAGAGATTGTGAGGGATCGTCTCAGGTACATTGTGGTATTTCCAGTCTATGACGAAAAGAAATGGACAGACAAGGAGGGAAACGTACTTCCGGATGCCTTCCTGATGGAGAAGGGGAGCACTGCTGAAGACTTGGCATACAAGGTCCACTCCGAGATAGGGAGGGGGTTCATTCGGGCGATAGATTGCAGAACCGGGATGGTCGTAGCCAGAGACCACCAGCTCTCTGACGGAGACGTTATCAAGATCGTTTCCAAGGCGTGATCAAATAGAATGATCGTGATTATCTTCGACCGATCGATTCTGTCCCCATGAAGGTCGCAATTCCTGAAACAAACGGGATCGTATCCGGCCCGGGCGAAGCGCTTCAAGTCTGCATATACGAAACCGATCCCAGTTCAGTGCTGTTGGATAGATATCCCAATCCCGCCATGAATGCGGCTTCCGCGAGGGGGTTGATCATGATCAGATCTGCTCTCGATCGGGGAGCAACCGTTCTGATCGTTTCAGGAGCCGGTCCCCACGCGGTCGATTATCTTAGCGGAAAGGCAGAGGCCTTCCTTGCCCCGTCCATGACCGTGGATCAGGCGCTGAAAGCCTTTGTTGCTGGCAACCTGAGCAGGCTCCAACATGCTACGCACAACCCCGGAGACCATGCCCATTGACCCCGTTCATGCACGATACCTTAAATATTGCAGTTCCAATCAGGTGCCCGCATCGTCAAGATTTAAGGTGATCTGTTGGGAAACGGAGAAAATGCAGGGTCAAATCTGGTCAATTCCAGGAAGAAGTACAAGTGGTCAGATCGAGATTATAAGAGACGGGTCCTGCAGCTAAAGAAAAAAAGTGATCCCCTGGAAGGATCTCCGCAGGCAAAGGGAATAGTAATTGAAAAGATTGGCATTGAAGCGAAACAGCCAAATTCTGCCATAAGGAAATGTGTAAAGATTCAGCTCATAAAGAACGGCAGGCAAATCACCGCATTTGCTCCCGGCGACGGGGCGATAAACTACATTGACGAACACGACGAAGTCATTGTGGAAGGCATAGGCGGAAGAATGGGTCGAAGCAAGGGAGACATTCCCGGAGTCAGGTACAAAGTGGTCAAGGTCAACGGAATCTCGCTCAGGGAACTAGTTACCGGCAGAAAGGAGAAGGCGGTCAGATAATGGAACAGAAGATATTCGGATTATATCCCATAAACGAGGTGATTGTACACGATCAGAGCCTCACCAAATACATCAACCTGACTGGGGCAATGAATCTCCACACTGGCGGAAGATATTCCAGCTATTCTGCAGGCAAGAGAAACATGAACACCCTGGAGAGGCTCCTTAACAAGCTCATGAGGAGCGAGAAGTGGACTGGAAAGAAGTACAGTGCTTATCGGGTAATGAGAGAAGCCTTCGAGAAGATTTCACACAAGACCAAGGAGAATCCCGTACAGGTTCTGGTCAACGCAATCGAGAATGCAGCCCCCAGGGAAGAGGTCACAAGGCTGAAGTACGGCGGAATCGCAGTGCCTAAGGCAGTCGACGTGTCTCCCAGCAGGCGTCTCGACGTGGCGCTCAGGAATATTGCCATGGGTGTGACCAACGCTTCATACAAGAGCAAGAAGCCGATTGCCGACTGTCTTGCGGACGAGTTAATAAACGGGGCGAAAAACGAGGGAGCATCATACGCCGTGAACAAGAAGGAAGAGATTGAGAGGATCTCTGCGTCAGCCAGGTAATCCTCAAACCGATTCCAGAATTGCTCCGAGAATTGTGATCAGGACAAGAAGAGCGAGCGTTATATAGGACAGCAGATGTGCTGTCTTCCTTATCCGCTTGACCTCCTCGGTCTTCCCCTCTCTCACAAGAATACCAATCTTCTTGGCGTGCCCGAGGTTGTTGTAGTACATTATTCCAATGGCAATGACCACGACTACGACCTTTACGGAAAGTACCTGTCCGGAAAAGGTATTGATGAATCCGGGATTGACCCCAAACTCGGCATAAGCCAGAAAGATCCCCGAAATGACAAGCAGAATTACCGATATGTTCGTAAAAAGGGCAAACCTCTTTGAAAGTGTTCCGACAATTTTTGTCCTGAATTTCTCATCATCGGTGAGTTCGAACGAGGCCGGCCACACAACGATCCAGATGAAGAAGGAACCACCGATGAATATTATCGCAGTGAAAAGATGAATCCACATCATTATGCTGACAAAGAGCAAATCCATTAGTATGATAGTTCCCGCATCCTAATAACCCACATGCCGCAACTCCATTATTAGATGGAAAGTGATCGAGGTGTAGCATGCAAAAGGACGACCTTCTCAGGAAAGTGGTTCAGGATGCTAAAGTGAATTCCTCCACAACACTTTCGGAACTGGGGGAAATGATGTCCAGATCCGGTGGATTTACCTCTGCAAAGGTGGCAGCGGCAACTTCCATCCTGAGGAAAATGTTTTCAGAGGAAAACACCACCTTCCTGTCGTTTCCCGCGGACATAATATCGACCGGCACCAGGGGAATCATCAACCAGCTGGTCTCCGGGAAGCTGATTGACGCCATAATCACCACTACCGGAACATTGGATCACGACATTGCCAGGACTTTCAGCCCATATTACAGCGGCACTTTTGACATCAGTGATGCGAAGCTCAGGGACATGGGAATAAACAGGCTCGGAAACGTATTCATTCCCGATTCAAGCTACGGAAAGGTCATAGAGGAATTTGTGCAACCGGAACTAGAGGAACTGTACCGGGAAAAAAAGGCATGGGGCTGCTCCGATCTGATAAGGAGAGTTTCCCTTAAGATACGTAACGAAGGTTCAATCCTCTATAATGCAGCGAAGAACGGCATTCCAGTGTTTGTTCCCGGGATAACCGATGGTTCCTTCGGATCCCAGTTATGGTCGTTCTATGAGACCCACAGGGACTTTCAGGTGGATCTGTTCAGCGACGAGCACCAGATTTCGGACATTATATTTGATGCCAGGAAGACCGGCGCACTGATGATTGGCGGAGGGATCTCGAAACACCACACAATCTGGTGGAACCAGTTCAGGGACGGCCTCAACTATGCTGTGTATGTTACGACGGCCCAGGAGTTCGACGGTTCGCTCTCAGGGGCGAAGCTGGAGGAAGCAATTTCCTGGAAAAAAGTGAGGGAAGACGCGGAATTCGTGAACGTTTACGGAGATGCAACGGTCATTTTGCCAATGATGCTTGGGCCCCTCCTCTGATCCACCGCTTTTACCTTTTCCCGCTGCCACCAAGGCAACCGAATAAGGAGCCGGGCATTCAAATGTACTGAAGCCAGAGCATGACGGGGTCGTCCTTGCCCTTGAGATCCGTAACGGTCTCGCCAAAACTGCTCCTGGTAATGAAGTGCGTGAAATATATCATGCCGCCACTGAGAAATCCCGTCATTACGTGCTCAACCTCTTCGCCATTCGGAAGGTGGCTCTGAGCTTCTGGAAAACTGGGCACGAAGCGCAACTCAATATTTTCGCCGTCCTTCCTGAGCGTATACGATCTGTTCGAATTCACGTAACTGTAAAGTTTTCCCTCTTCGATTGACGGAAGATCGGGGTTCACCTCTCTCTATTCATGTACAATATATAACAATTGGAAGAATGGACGATCATGGAAAGTGAGACCGTCTACATTTCGGAGACTGAAGTTTCAGCAAATCTGAGGTATTCCGAGGTCATCGGGAACCTTGAAAAAGCCTTCCATTATCTGGGGGAAGGAAAGGCGCAGGCGCCACCCAGAATGAGGGTGACAGGACCGAAGTCAATCCTGAACGTTATGCCTGCTGCAATAGAGTCGATGGGACTCAGCGGGCTCAAATTCTATCATGCAGGCAAGGAAGGCGGAAGGTTTATGGTCGCGCTGTTCCCAACCCAGGAAAAGGGAAAAGTCTTCCTGGTGGAAGCAGGGATACTTGGGCAGATAAGAACCGGGGCGCTTGCTGCACTGGCTTCGTCTTTGCTGGTCAAGGAAAGGAACATTTCGCTGGGGGTAGTCGGCACAGGATTTCAGGCAGAATCTCAGGTGCTGGCACATGCCTCCATATTCAAGCTGAGTCGGGTGAAGGCATACTCCCGGAAGGAGGAAAACAGGAAGAAATTCCAGGAAAAAATGAGGGAACACGGCATTGAAGTGTTCCCGGTCACCACCATCAAAGATCTTATGGCCGGAAGCAGAGTCATCTGCACTGTAACAAACTCAACCGATCCTGTGATTCACCTGGAGGACCTGCCCTCGGTATACCACATCAACCTTGTGGGCGCAAATCTGCCGTGGCGCAGGGAAGCATCTCCGGAGGTACTGAACGATTGCGAACTTGTGGTGGTAGAACATCTGGAGCAGGCCATGACGGAATCCAGCGAGATAACCGACTACGTGAACTCGGGGTTCAGACCCGTTGAACTGAAGGACCTGAATCATAATATGGGACTTAAGAGAACGATTTTCAAATCGATGGGGAATGGAATTGAAGATATTGCTGCGGGTTACACTCTATTAAAGTCCATGAAGTTGATCTAGACACCATGGAAAATTGGTCTGTATCGATGATAAATACGTTTAAGTAGCGCTTGCCGCATATCACTTTTTAATGGATAAAAGGATATTAATGGCGATAGTTATCGTCATCTCCTTTGCATTTATCCTGACAGGTTTCTGGGGGGCTGAGCATTCCGTTTCGAAATCCTCGCCCATGTATTTGATCCCAGAGAAGGTATCCGGTGTCGTCACCGGACCCCAACCGGTAGCCGGGGTAAATACGAACGAAAAGACCAACGTGTTAGTGACCCTGCAGTACAGGAACAGCCAAGAACTCAACACATTCCTGTCAGATCTGCAGAACCCATCGTCTCCCATGTACCACAAGTACATGACGCAACAGCAGTTCATAAACGCCTTTTCGCCAACTTACGCTGAGTACTACAGCTACGTGAACTATTTCTCGTCACAGGGGTTTGCAGTCAAGACCTACAGTGACAGGACCTCCGTGCAACTCACCGGAACCCTGGCTCAATTCCAGAGCACATTCCACACGCAGCTTGCAACGTTCAACAGTCCCAGCGGCAGGTACTTTGCACCCACAACGCAAATGTATCTTGACTTCGGGTACTCAGGGGTCATAAGCAGCGTAGTAGGTCTCAACACCGGATATAACGCGCACATCTCACCGCTGTTTACCGGTTCTGGGTCTTCGGAACTCCTGTACGGAGCAGACATGCAGGCTGCGTACCAGCTGAACAAGATATTCTCTTCAAAGGGTTACCCGACGGGAGAGACCATTGCAACAATACTCTGGTCCGGTACCGATTCATCGGGAGCTAATGTTGGGCCATACGTGCCATCGGACATAACGCACTATATCAACACCAATACGCCAGCCGGCGAACCCAGGTCCACCGTGTACGGTTATCCAACCAATGGAGCACCGCCACCAGGTCCTTCAGCGGCGAATGACCAGTCCCAGGCCAACTATGAATCCACCCTTGATCTGGAAATGGCCGCAAGTGCGGCACCGGGCGCCACGGTAGTGGAAGTCTACGGACCGACGGCGACCACAGCATCCCTTGATGCAGCATTCGCAGCAGTCCTGAACCCGAGCTACAACACCTCGGTGGACAACGCCCTGTCACACGTAGTTGCCATATCGAACTCCTGGGGAGGAACTGACAGCAACGACTCTACCTGGATGCAGTATGAGCAGCAGGCAGCCGCTCGGGGAATAACCGTGCTCGCGTCTTCTGGTGATAATGGAAACTCCAACGGCAACGTTGCTCCAAGCTTCCCTGCCACCATGTCATACAACGACTTCGGAACACTGGCAGTGGGCGGAGCGGCAATGACACTTACCGGAAGCACCTCAACCGATGGATCCGGCACAACCGGAATTTCCACCCAGTCAGTGTGGTACAACACCCCCAGCGCCGGGGATGGCTCCCAGGGAGGAGTCAGCTCGATTTTTGCAGAGCCAAACTGGCAAAAAAACAGCGCTGACGCAAATGGCGTCATAACGGGCGCTTCATCCACCACTGGCGTTGCATCAGGCAGGGGAACTCCTGACGTCGCAGGCGATGGTGCCAACATGGAGATATATATCACCGCCGGCGGCAGCACCTCCTACACTGAACTGTGGGGAACCAGTGTGGCATCGCCCCTTATGGCGGGCGTGGTAGCGGATATGAGCCTTGAGCTAGGATCCAACGAGGGATTCCTCAACCCTGAATTATACAGACTTGCACAGGCTGAAGTGAACGGAACGCTATCCAACAATCCGCTGTACTTCATATCCAATGGATCCAATGGCGCGTTCAGCGCAGCCAACGGCTACAGCCTTGCAGTAGGATGGGGCAGCATTAACGCGTACAACTTCGTGCAGGATCAGGGAGTAACGACTCCTCCGGCAACAAAGTACACCGTGACCTTCACCGAGTCCGGACTTGCATCCGGGACCTCGTGGTCTGTTACACTTGGAAGTGCCAGCCAGTCATCAACAACGACCACTGATGTATTCACCGAACCCAATGGAACGTACTCGTACACTGTTGGTACCGTGTCTGGATACACGTCGTCCCCCTCATCGGGATCCATTACCGTAAATGGAGCCAACACGGGTGCAACCATTACGTTCTCCAAGAGTTCAACATCCGGTTCCAACGGAATATTCTCAGAGGTTAACGCGACTTCAGCCAACATTGCTACCTACAACCTTCCGGAAGCAGAGCAGTTCAACATAGGCTCCACCAGTCAGACAGTCAACTATGTGGTTCTTTATCTATCCGGCAGCGGCAGTGTCCAGTTCGGAATAGGCACATCACTGTGGGCTGACAACACAGTACCCTTCACTACCGTTAACGTGAACAGCAACTCCGTGTGGTACAACACATCCATCACGCCGATAACTCTGACAGGCGGCACAAGTTATTACCTGACAGTCGAGGGATCGGGAAGCATCACCTGGGGATATACCTCCACAACCTCCGTTGACGTGGGTGCTACGCAAGACTACTGGTATAGTTCTCCACCAAGCAATGGTCTCCCATCCGGAACGCCAACCAATGATAACAGCTACCCGAACATATACACGATAGGGTATCACAGCAGCGCTCCCCCTGCTCCAACTTACACCGTGACCTTCACCGAGTCCGGACTTGCATCCGGAACCTCGTGGTCCGTGACTTTCGACGGTACCAGCCAGTCATCCACTTCCACAACGGATGCATTCAGCGTACCAGACGGAACATACTCCTATACAATAGGCACGGTTGCGGGATACACGGCCTCGCCTACGTCGGGATCGGTAACCGTTAATGGCGCAAACACCGGAGTGTCTGTGGCGTTCACCGCCAACAAGTACACTGTTACATTCACCGAGTCCGGACTTCCATCTGGAACATCCTGGTCGGTAACTCTTGCGGGCACAAGTCAGTCCTCAACAACCACGACAATTGTCTTCACTGTGACTGACGGTTCCTACTCATATACCGTGGGATCAGTAACAGGATATTCCGCATCTCCATCATCCGGAACCGTGACTGTGAGCAACGCCAACACGGGAGTTTCCATCGCGTACTCGTCCACCTCCGGGCAGGCCAATGGCGTGTGGGCCGAGGTAACAGCCACCGCTGCTAACACTTACTTCTACACGCTTCCAGAGGCAGAGAAGTTCACAGTCGGGAGCACAAGCGAGAAGGTAAACTTCGTCAACCTGTTCCTTGAGGGAACCGGTACAATAACGGTGGGCATCGGGACTTCTGCGTTCACCTCGAACACAGTTGCTGCCATTACGGTGTCCGTCAACCAGCCCTCAAGCGGGGGATGGCAGAACGTGACCTTCTCATCCGTGACCCTGACCGGCGGAGCCAATTACTTCCTGAACGTGAATGAGCCGTCAGGCTCTGGCAACGTCCAGTGGGGATACACCACGTCGCCGTCAGTGGACAAGAATGCTCTCCAGGACTACTGGTACTCCGGAAGCACGGAATACCACGACAACAGCTATCCCAACCTATTCAAGGTGGGTTTCTCATCGGCAGGACCCGCAGTGATCTACCTTGGACATCTGGGACCAGCTGAACCGGTATTCGTTGGCATGAGCACCGCTTACCTAAGGGAACTTTAAAGTTCCCAATTTTATTTTTTTTCTTTTAATTTATATTTTTCCTCTGATTTCTGCCTAGTTGCCGTAGCATTCGAATCGCAGTGACAGCCTGATGCCTCCGTTTGCTGATCTGGAACCATAATTGTTCGTAGAGAAGGCTCCGGGTTAGGGAGAATACACCCTTCCCAGGGATGTCAAGAATCTAACTTAGAATCACGATACTTTAGAATACCTCCCCTCAATATGACTCCGTGAAGCCCGGGTATGCAAAGGTTAGTATACCGTCGGGCGAGAGCTATCTCAAAATAAGGCAGACATTGCGGGATCGAACCCTCCACACTGTTTGCGAGGAGGCGAGATGCCCCAATATTGCCGAGTGCTGGGGAAGCGGCACCGCAACATTCATGATTCTGGGAAGCAACTGTTTCAGGGGATGCAGGTTCTGTTCAGTTCCCCACGGAAAGACTCAGGCGGTCGACCCGGAAGAGCCTGAAAAGATCCTCGAATCTTCAAAACTAATGGACCTGAAGTACGTCGTCATAACATCGGTTGACAGGGACGACCTTCCCGATCAGGGCGCGGAGCACTTTGCAAAAACAATAAGAAAAGTCAAGGGCGCAGGCATAATGGTTGAAGTCCTGATTCCGGATTTCCGTGGAAGGATGAGTCTCATCCAGAAGATTGTCGACGAGGAGCCTGCGGTTCTCGCGCACAACGTGGAAACCGTCAGAAGACTTACCCCCTCCATACGGGATCGCCGGGCGGGCTACGACCAGTCTCTTTCTTTGTTGAAGTTTGTGAAGTCATCAAATCCGGGGCAGATTACCAAGTCTTCCATAATGCTGGGCCTCGGAGAGACAGACGAAGAAGTATTATCAACCTTGAGGGACTTGCGTGATGCCGGCGTGGACATCGTAACATTGGGGCAGTACCTAAGACCGTCAGTGAAGCAGATCGAGGTCACGGAGTACTGTTCTGTTGACAGATTCAGGGAATTCGAATCCATGGGGTACAGGATGGGTTTTTCCTATGTAGCGTCTGGACCGCTGGTTAGGACTTCTTACCGGGCGGCAGAAGCCTGGGCGCTGAGGAGGTTTGAGGATGCAGGAAGCTGAAAAATCGGAGGAAAAGAGCAGGCTGGTAAAGGCCTACACCGCAATCGTACTGGCAAGGACTCTGGACAAGAAGATTGTTGTTGCCCAGAGACAGGGAAGGGTTGGGTTCTACACACCAACCATGGGGCAGGAGGCCCTCCAGATCGGTGCATCAATGGCTCTGACCGAGAAAGATCTAATTTATGGATATTACAGGGACGTGCCTATGATGCTGCACCGCGGGGTTCCCATGGAAGTGATAATAAATCAGATCATGGGGAACAGCGAGGATTCCGCTCTTGGAAGGCAGATGCCCAGCCACTTCAGCGATAAGAAACGCAACTTCATGTCAGTTCAGAGTCCCGTCGCGACAAACCTTCCGGTTGCTACAGGGGCTGCGTTCACACAGAAATACAGGAAGACAAATTCCGTGGTCCTCGCCACATTTGGAGACGGTTCAACCTCAACTCCGGACTTCCACGCCGCAATGAATATGGCTGCGGTGTTCAACCTTCCCGTCATATTCCTCTGCGAAAACAATGGTTGGGCCATTTCTCTACCAGTAGAGAAGCAAACCATTGCCGAGATATGGACGAAGGCGGCTGCTTATGGAATGCGAGGACTAAGGGTCAACGGGAACGACGTGATTGAAACACACGAAGTAACCTTGGAAGCGGTAAAGAGGGCAAGGGAGGGGAAAGGACCTACCCTGATAGATGCCGTTTCTTTCAGGATGGGTCCGCACTCAACTTCCGACGATCCAAGCAAGTACCGGTCGGAAACGGTGGAAGAGGGCAGCGACAGGGACCCCGTTGTCGTAACAGAGAAGACGCTCAAGTCCCGTGGATATATTGATGACAAGCTAATTGAGTCCATCAAGAGCAGGGCTCAGAAGATAGTAGACGATAAGTTTGAGGAATGCGCTAAGATTCCGCCGCCAGAACCAAAATCCGCATTTGAGGACGTTTATGGAAAATCTACCTGGATGCTGGACGAGGAGGTGAAGGATATCCTATGACTGAAATGAACATGGTTCAGGCACTGAACAGCGCTCTGGACTTGTCAATGGCAGCGGACGACTCCATAATTCTTCTTGGCGAGGACATCGGAGTAGACGGCGGGGTATTCAGGGTCACGGAAGGATTGCAGAAGAAATACGGTCCCGAAAGGGTAAACGATACGCCACTGGTGGAACTTGGCATTGTCGGAATGGCAATCGGAATGGCGTTGACAGGCCTCAAGCCCATCGCGGAGATTCAATTCCAGGATTTCATCTACACCGCCATGGACCAGATCATAAACCAGGCAGCAAAGATCAGGTACAGATCTGCCGGCCAATACACGGTTCCCATGGTGCTTAGGACTCCCTATGGGGGAGGGATTAAGGGCGGACTGTACCATTCGCAAAGCGGCGAGACTTATTTTGCCCATACTGCCGGGCTTACCGTTGTCTCCCCTTCGAACCCGGCTGACGCAAAAGGACTTCTCATATCCTCCATAGGCTACGGGGACCCGGTAATTTTCCTGGAGCCTAAGAGGATTTACAGAACCATAAAGGGCGAGGTCAAGGATGGCAGCTATGCGATACCTCTTCGAAAGGCTGCAGTTGTGAGGGAAGGGGACGACATCACTGCGATCACTTACGGATCAATGGTCCCAACAGTCAGGGATGCCTTCGAGAAGAACAATGTCAATGGAGACATCATTGACCTGAGGACTCTCATGCCATTTGACATTGAAACCATAGTGAAATCGGTTGAGAAAACCGGAAGGGTGCTTGTAGTTCACGAGGCGCCCAGGACTCTTGGACTTGGCGCCGAAATCAGCGCTGCCATCGCGGAAAGGGCAATGGAATCCCTGCTTGGCCCAATACTCAGGGTCACGGGACCGGATTCCCCATTTCCATACAGGCACGAGGAGTATTATCTGCCAAACGAGAAGAGGATAATGAAGGCCGTGAATAAACTGTCGGAGTACAGGTGAAAGCATGTTTCAGTTCAGACTTCCTGACATTGGCGAAGGAATTGCCGAAGGGGAAATAGTAAAGTGGCACGTGAATAAAGGAGACCGTATCAACAGGGACCAGGACATGGTCGAAGTCATGACCGACAAGGTCACCGTCAAGATCCCGTCCCCGGTGGAAGGCACGGTCTCTTCAATAAGCGTACCCGAAGGAAAGGTGGCAAAAGTTGGAGACCTCCTTATCGAAATTGACGACGGTTCGAGTGGTGTCACTGGAAATGTCGAGGCAAGGGTAGAACCGCAAACGCAACCGCAGGCAAGGACTGTCGAACCCGTGGCAGAAAGAACCGGCGAGAAGAAGGTACTTGCTTCTCCCGCCATCAGAAAAGCGGCCAGGGACCTTGGAGTAAACCTTGAGGACGTGGTGCCCACAGGACCTAACGGCAGGATTCTGATGGAGGACATTGAGACCGCCAAGGCTGGCAAGAAGAAGAAGCCTGAATCTGCTCCAGCAGGGGCCCAGACAAGCGGTCAGAAGGAAGCGTCCCAGACCCAGGTCAAGGACGGCGTACTGTTCGAGCCCAAGGGGCTGCGCAGAATAATCTTCGAGAAAATGACAAAGTCAAAGGCACTGCTTCCGCATTTCACTATTGTCGAGAGCGTCGACATGACCAGGTTGAAGGAGACCAGGGATCAACTTGCGAAGAAGGACAATGCCATCACTTACACGCCGCTTTTCATAAAGGCCATCACCAACGTTCTTGGCGAGTTTCCCAGGTTCAACGCACACTACGTTGAGGACAGGAAGGCATACATCATCAGAAAAACCATCAACATCGGTATGGCCGTTGATACCCCGGATGGCCTCACCGTTGCAGTGATAAAGGATACCAACGGAAAAACAGTTCAGGAGATTTCCAAGGAAGTTCGGGATCTTGCCGAGAGGGCCAAGAAGGGTCAACTCAAGATCAACGAAGTTCAGGATTCGACCTTCACGATTTCAAACGTTGGCACAATAGGAGGAATCAGTTCCAGCCCAATAATTAACTATCCTGAGGTTGCAATTGCAGGATTCCACAGGATGATAAATAGCACCGAGGGAAAGGTCGAGAAGTACGAAATGAACGTGTCGCTTTCATGCGACCACAGGCTGATCGATGGAGCGGACGCAGCCAGGTTCATCAACAGGCTGAAGGAACTCCTGGAAAATCCTGCGCTCATAATAGTGTAGTGATAGCATGGAATTCGACGCGCTTATCATAGGTTCCGGACCGGCGGGCTATGCAGCCGCCATCAGGATTGGTCAGCGAGGGGGTAAAGTCGCGCTTTTCGAGAAGGATCGTATAGGGGGGGAATGCCTCAACTACGGGTGTATCCCTTCAAAGGCACTGATTGAACTTTCCACCAACGTTTATGCCGTGAAAAAAACCCCCGGCATGAAGGCATCCCTCGCCATGGACCTGGGAGAGTGGCAGAAATGGAAATGGTCAATGATAGGGAAGCTGACTTCCGGAGTCGAGACTCTGTGCAAGGCATACGGGGGGCAGATAATCAAGGGCGAGGCCAGGATAGTCAATTCTACCACAGTTGCTGTTGGGGATCAGGAATATACCGGGAAGTACCTTATCATCGCCACGGGATCATCGCCCGTTAGAATCAAGGGAATGGAAGACACCCTTGACAACAGAGGGGTGCTGGACCTGAAGAAGATACCAGATCAACTTGTCGTGATTGGCGGGGGATACATTGGTATCGAGATCGGAACGGCTATGGCAAAGCTGGGCAGCCACGTGACCATTGTTGAGATGATGGATTCAATACTTCCCGGCATAGACCCTGATCTTGTAAACCCAGTTTCAAGGAAGCTAAAGGAATTCGGAATCGAAGTCCTGACGGCGACAAGAGTGAAATCGGTATCAAAAGAAGAGAAGTTCACCGTAACCCTGGAGAACGGCCGGGAACTGGTATCCGATCAGGTTCTCCTGACCGTGGGAAGAGCGCCAAACACCACGGGATTTGGCATGGAATCGCTTGGCCTGAAAATGAACGGGAAGTACGTCTGGACGGACGAAACGAAGAGAACCAGCATTGCCGGCGTGTATGCAATTGGAGACGTATCCGGGGAACCAATGCTTGCACACAAGGCGTATTATGACGCTGAGGTGGCAGCAGCCAACATAATGGGCGAGGAAGCCGTGGTGGAATACCAGGCTATGCCCTTCGTCGTATATTCAGATCCAGAAATCTCCAGCACCGGAAAGAAGGGCGACAAGACCGCCGTCTTTCCTCTTGCCGCCAACGGAAGGGCAATGACCATGGACTCGACAATTGGAACGTTCAGGATCTATACTGACGAGTCAGGTACGATCACTGGAGCGGGCATAGTCGCACCCCACTCATCCGAGATGATAAGCGAAATTTCTCTGGCAGTGGAGGCAGGGCTTTCCGCCTCGGACATCGGCATGACAATTCATCCACATCCCACGGTTACCGAGGGACTGAAGGAAGCAGCGGAGGGAGTAGATGGAAAGCCACTTCACTTCAAGACTGGCCGTTGATCTGGGAACTATTCCCTACGAGGAGTGCCTGGAACTCCAGAGGGCACTGGTCAGGCTCAGGGCAGATGAAAGGATCCCCGACGCAGTATTATTCGTGGATCATCCGCCAGTATACACGATCGGTAGAAAAGCGGACCCATCCAATTTTCCCGGAATCAGTCCGGTGAAGGTGGAAAGGGGAGGAGACGTGACCTATCATGGACCGGGACAGCTTGTCGTCTATCCCATATTCCGGCTTTGGGATAACGGGAAAGTGGACGTGAGGGAGCTGGTCCGGATCATCACCGGTGCAGTAATCGAATTCCTTCACGACAACGGGTATGCCGCGTACATAGGCGAAGAACCGGGCATCTGGATATCGGGAAAGAAGGTAGCTTCAGTGGGAATGGCAGTGGACTCGGGCGTAACGTTCCACGGAGCCGCAATAAACCTGGCGCCTGGAGTGCTGACTGGATTTAGAAAGATAAGGCCGTGCGGCCTTTCGTCAGAAGTAATGTCATTCGTTCCCGTCAGGAGGGATAAGGCAATTACGGATCTGATTGCGGCTTTTTCAAGAAGGTTTGGCCCTTTCACAATATTAAGAGCAGATCAGGACTCCCTTCCGATAGACCAGATTCTTTCCTCTATACCCAACCTCTTGTTGGAAACAAGCGAATGAAAAAAGAGCAGAGAGGAGAGCCTGTTCATATACTGCAGAAGTTCCGGACGAAGGTTCTTCCCATGCGACAGTGCGACAAGCGAGACTTCTGCACTCCTGCAGACTGTCCTGGCAACGTGGAGGGAGGTCGACTCCCTGGAACCTCCGGGAATTACAAAAAGCCTGATCTTGCCGTACTCCTTCCTGTAAAGATTGGTCCTGTCTTCGAGCCACCGAACCGCATCCGCGGGCAGGGTTCTCTTGCTGCCTGACGCGATCAGGTCTTCTCCCAGGGTAAACAGATGCACCTGAATCTTCTGCAGATCGTCCTTAATGTCATCCCACTTTGACACTACAAGTGCGTCGCCGATGAAGGAAATGAGCATGTCCAGGTGCCCCTGGAATTCAACCTGTGGGGAATCCTTGCTGATCCTGCTCCGGTCTCCGGAGTCAGTTTCCCCCTTGTCGCCCCTGCGGGTGAACATATGACACGACCATATGCAGTACTCCCATATCAATCAACTCTCCTGCTAATCTTTCCAGAGACCCTTAGAAGTATTGCCAAACCGATTCCAAGGTACAGGAATATGGACCAGAAAAGAATGGGAGTCATTATCAGGTATCCAAGTGCAAAGGTCCCAAACAAGGGAGCAACCGGCGCGATCAGGCCACCTATTGCTCCAAATGCCCCGAAATATTCTCCTCTCTTCGCCTCAGGTGCTAGCCTCGCGATAAGAGTCTGGGAAGCGGGTGCCATGGTATTCTCCCCGATTGTCAGGGCTGCAGTGTCAAGGAGCAGCAATGGAAACGACGTGGTAAGTGAAAAACAGAAGAAAGTGACCGCGTAGATTGCAACTCCCAGCGATAGCCTGGACACCTCAGTCAGCGACTTCAACAGGTAATTGACAGGGAGCTGGAATACTATGACAACGATTCCGTTAAGGGAATAGAGGAGCCCTATCTGAACGGTGTTGAAGTGGTAAGCGTTGTTGAGGAACAGCGTAAGCGTCGTTCCCCACTGGCCTGCAACAAACCAGGAAAAGGACACAAGAACCGCAAAGTAGAGAAATTCCCTGTCCTTTGAAGGAAAAGAGAATCTGGATGCCTCGGTGGAGGATGCTGGCCTCGTCTCCTTCATCCTGAAAAGGTAAAGCAAGGCCATGGAAAAGCTGGTTACCATGGGAAGCACGTACGTGAAGCCGTATCCGTATGTAGCCACAAAACCGCCAATCGACGGGCCCATAGAGAAACCCACATTTGCGGATATCCTCGCAAGGCTGAATGCATCCGTCCTCGCGGCAGGAGCAACCGAATCGGTCATGATCACGTTATCCGCAATTCCCTCAAGATCGGCCAGGGGGAACACCAGCACGAACAGGACATAGACTATTATTTCGGGAATCTCGATGAACGAGGTCATGAAAAGGCCAGCAAACAGAGCTGTGGAACCGAGGGGAGAAAGTATGGAAACGATCCTTCTGCCAATCCTGTCTATGAGGTTCCCGCCGTAGATGCTGAAAGGAAGTGACACGAGAGCGGAGAGAAAGAAGATGAATCCGACCTCGAAGTAAGAGTCGTGGTAATGGGATACAAGGAAAAGCGGCGTGAATATCCAAGCAACCGATCTTCCCAACGTCCTGACCAGTTGTGAGGCGGTCACTATTGCCACTATGGGGTTGTTGAAAATTAGCTCCCGAAAATGTCCCATAGAAGTATTGCTGGCCACGAGATTTGCAAACAATAACGGCTATAAAAACTTGGAGAGCCCAACAGTGGCAATCATTTGGCGTTGGAAACCTTGTGTTTCTCCATAATGCAGGACCTGTAATTCACGCTATCTCCTGCATATTTTGTCCTTCACCATAATGTAGTTTCTTTGGTAATTTCCTTTGGAGCCTGGAATTTACTTATCGAATCACGCTTTGACTCTCAAAAAATAACGGTAGATAATCACCGTAGGAGCCCGGTAAGTCCCAAAAATTTCAAGGCAGAAATATTGAAATCAAACTCATACGACAATACAATATATAGTGCTATAGAGAGTATAAGGAGACTGTTTATTCCCGAAATCACAATAGATAAGCGATGAGTGAACGCGAAATGTTTAGTGACTCAGACGGAACCAAACTTAATCTGGGCCATCTCAAGGTGTGGTTCACCTCCGGAATGGGGTTCTTCACAGACGCGTATGATCTTTTCATTATAGGCATAGTGTTGATACTCCTTGAGGGTTCATACGGTACAAGCTTCCAGGTGGGCACCGGCAACGGCAACGTATTAGTTGGCGCCGGCCTGCTCGCATCCTCGGCGATTGTAGCCGCAATATTCGGCCAATTGGTGTTTGGGAGGCTTGCTGATATATTCGGAAGGAAGAAAGTTTATGGATTGGCGGCAGCAATTCTCGCCTCAGGGGCCTTGCTTAGTGCCTTTGCCACAAGCTACTGGATGCTTTTTGCGTTCAGGTTCTTGCTGGGATTCGGAATCGGGGGAGACTACCCAATCAGCGCCACAATAATGAGCGAGTATTCGAACAAGAAGGACCGGGGAAAGATGCTTGCCTTCGTTTTCGCTAATCAGGGAATCGGTTCAGTTGCGGCAGTACTGGTTGGACTGTTTGCAGTTACTGTGCTTCCTGCCGAGCTGGCATGGAGATTCATGCTCGGTGCAGGTGCAATACCAGCAGCGGCTGTTATATATCTCAGGACGAAACTGCCTGAAACCCCAAGGTATTCCGCGTTGGTGAATTCTGATTCGACCGCAGCCAATAGGGCAATGAACGTGGTCAGCCCGGGTGCGGAGATAGGGGTCGTAGCAAAGACGAGCGTGCACACTTTTTCCACCTTCATTTCTAACTACTGGCGAACCCTCATTGTAACTGCAGGAAGCTGGTTCATCCTCGATATGGCATTCTACGGTACAGGTATATATTCCGGGGCCTTCACGGGTGCCATTTTACCCAGCACAACGCTGTTTGACAGGATATTCTTGGCAGGAATGCCCTTTTTTGCGGGATTCTTTGGCTACTTCACAGCAGTTGCCTTAATGGACAGGGTTGGCAGGAAACCTCTCCAGATATTCGGTTTCGTCATGATGTTTGTAGTATACACAGCGGTCGCGGCAGTGCTCGAGACCAGTGGTTCAAACGTAACCGGGTTCTTGATTCCTCCGTACCTCGCCCTGGCGCTGTATTCACTTTCCTTCTTCTTCATAGACATGGGACCAAATACTACCACATTCGTCGTACCTGCTGAACTGTACCCGGTCAAATATAGAGCGACCGGCCACGGAATATCAGCGGCAAGCGGGAAAGTAGGTGCAGCAGTAACTACATTCGCATTTGCAGCACTGTCTGCGAGCATAGGAATCAAGCCTCTGCTGATAATACTGGCAGTGACTTCGCTGGCAGGCGCCGGACTATCCCTGCTCCTGAAGGAAACCAAGAACCTATCGCTTGAGGAAGCATCCGAAGACAGACTGGTCGAGGAGGATCCCCCGTCCCCGTCCACGACTGGTAATGAATCTGTCAAGTCAAGCACCGAACTTTGAGAAAGCGCGAGCAGGAGAATCGCCTTTGAACGGTGATTCACTAATTTTTCTTCTTCTGGCATTATTGATCTATTTGCAAAAGTACGGTCCAACGGGCGAGAAATCAAGCGATCGAGAAATAAACCCTCTTGTTATTCCTGCCTTTGCTTTCCAATTTCTGGAAACTGAGGGTTCCTATTTCGGAAGTCCTGGAAACATGGGTGCCCCCGTCAGCTTGCCTGTCGAGTCCCTCTATCTCCACTATCCTGACAACTTTCAACTTCTGTATCAGTTCTTTTCCAGGCCTTGTTCTCGCAAGTGTTCCGTCCTTCAGTGCCTCTTCCTGGAGAAGATCGTAGGAGCGTATGATCCTATCCTCCTTCAGGAGTGAATTCGCCCTGTCGAATAGCGTTTCTATCTGAGAACGGGATATTGATTCAGCAGAAAAATCAACTCTGGCCCTGTCCTCGTAAATCTGTGAACCTGAGCTTAGGCCTTCGCTCTTGAACAAATCCATGAATACTGCGTCAAGGAGATGAATAGCTGAATGATACCTCATGAACGCATATCTTCTGCCCCAGTCCAATTGACATTTTACGACGGAGCCTGCGGCAATGGTTCCGTGATCTGCCAAATGAACGACCTCTTCCCCCTCCTTTCTGACTTCCACCACCCTAAACGCATCGGCTCCAGCAATCATTCTTCCGGTGTCAGAAGGTTGTCCTCCACCCCCAGGGTAGAAGATCGTTCTATCCAGGATTACCTCCCTTGCTGAGGAACGCACAACGACAGCTTGAATTTCATTCAGGTAACTGTCAGTCAGGTACAGTTTGTTGGTCATCCTGCTGCGATTCTGCTGCGCAAGATAAACTAACTGCAGGAACTTCCTGCCTGCATCACTCGAGGTGCGAACGGATTCCGCAGGTACCACTACCGTCCACTGGCAACGCTTAATAACCGTGAAAAAATGACAGCGGGATGGCGCTCATCAGAGATTCAGACCAGAACTTTCTGCGGGAGGAGTTCGGCAAGAACCTCACAGAAACCGTAGAAATGATTGTATTCACTTCATCCAATGACTCCTGCCAGTATTGTAGTGAAACCGTTCAGCTTGCCGAAGAAGTGGCTTCGCTGTCGGACAAGATACGCCTGACCGTCTTAGACTTCGCAAAGGATAGGGGCAAGGCTGACGAATTAGGCATTGACAAGTACCCTTCACTTGTAATATTCAAGGATGGTGACCGAAACGGTAGAATCAGGTATTCGGGAATTCCTTCAGGATACGAATTCGGATCTCTGATTGAAGACATCAAGATGGTCTCAAGGAATGATGCCAAGATATCGGCAAAAGCAATGGAGATAATCTCCAAGATCGACAGTCCTGTAAGGATCAAAGTGTACGTAACTCCCACCTGTCCGTACTGTCCCAGAGCCGTTGGAACGGCGCACAAGTTTGCTCTCAGCAACAAGAATATCGTCGGGGAGATGGTGGAATCTTCAGAGTTTCATGCCGAAGCCGTCGAGCAGGGAGTCACCGCGGTTCCGCACATAGTAATCAATGGCGAAATTAAATTTGACGGCGCCCTTCCTGACGTGGAATTCGCGGAGTACGTTCTGGAGGCATCAGGAAGCAACAGAACCGGTTGACGTTTCTCGGGACATCTTACCTGTCCTAGATTTGGATCAAAATCAACGCCTCACATTCGCGCCATTGCGCTTCCGTGAGCATCACCGCTACGAGTTTTTTCTACGAAAGCATCTTCGTATGGTCAGATTCGGATGAACCATAATATGCATCTAAACAATTTTGCATTATGACTGTAATGCAGCGTGTAATGGAAATGGTCGAAAAAATGAAGTCCAAACCTGAAGTAATCAGCGCAATTTCAGGGACCAATAAGTCGTTCCAGTTTGATCTTGCGGACGGAGAGAAATTCTACGTGGAAGTTTCCTCCGGAAATGTCAGTGTCAAAGAGGGAACTTTTGCCTCGCCCTCTGCAACAATTCAGGCGTCACCTGAGCTTCTTGGCGAAGTGCTGGACGGCAAGACAGATCCGGTAAGGGCATTCATGTCCGGAAAGCTCAAGGTCAAGGGAGACATATTCGCAGCTCAGAAGATCACTGACGCTCTGAAAAAGGCGTGATGAAATTGGAAAAAATAAGTAAAGTGCTGGTTATCGGCGCGGGATTAATGGGACATGGAATCGCAGAAGTATTCGCATTGAGCGGTTACCATGCCATACTGGAAGACATATCTGCAGAAATGCTAACGAAGGCCAAGATAGGCGTCGAGAAGAGCCTGGAAAGAATGCTGAAGTCCGGAAAGATAGACCAGGCAAGGAGGGATCAGATCCTGTCTCTTGTCTCCTATTCCCAGGACCTCGCGGCTTCTGCAAAGGATGCAGATCTGATAATTGAGGCAGTCCCCGAAGTGGTCGATCTTAAGAGATCAGTCCTCCAGTCAATCGGAAAAGTCGCAAAAGCCGGAAGCATAATTGCTACCAATACTTCAAACATCAGCATAAGCGATCTGGCCTCGTCGGTCCCCGATCCGACCAGATTTCTTGGAATGCATTTCTTCAACCCTCCAGTGGTAATGAAACTGGTCGAGGTGATCAGGGGAGAAAAGACTTCGGATGATGTTTTTGAAGGGATTTATGCACTTTCCCGCGAACTGGGAAAGACCCCGATAAAGGTGTTCAGGGATTCCGCTGGCTTTGTTGTCAACCGGATCAGTGCTCCCGAGGGACTGTATTTCTCCATACTGCTCGACGAAGGCATTGCAAAGCCAGAAGAGGTTGACGCGTTTGCCAAATCCCAGGGTCTGCCTATGGGAGTTTACGAGCTGATGGACTACGTGGGAATCGACACTGTTGTGCACTCGATGGAATACTACACCGAAACACTTTCGAAAGAGTTCAGCAGGCACAGAGTTCTCAGCGATATGATGAAGCAGAACCACCTTGGCCTTAAGACGGGCAAGGGATTCTACAACTGGAAGGACGGGAAAGCGGACATACCTCAGGCAACGCCCACAGACAAGGTCCAGCTCATGGACATTTTTGCGATCGACGTGAACGAAGCGGTGAGGATAATAGAAGAAGGCGTGGCTGCTCCCACAGACATAGAGAATGGAGTCAAGCTGGGGCTGAACAGGCCATTCGGTCCCATATCGGTGGCCGAATCTCTCACCAGTTCTGAGGTTGGAAAGAAACTGGAGGATATAGCGACTGCACTAAAGTGTGATTATTTCAAGCCTGCCCCCAGCATAGCCGAAGGAAAGCTGAAGGACGCGATAGCGGTAAGGGCACCCGCGCCGGTGAAGGAACCAGCCTCGACAGAAATCGCACCCAATGCACAGGCCACTTCCACCCCGCCGCCAGTGGGAACCGATCTGATCCAGGTCAGGCGCGAAGGGTCCGTCACTTTCGTAGAGTTCAACAACGGCAGGCTAAATCTGCTGAACAAGGATATGCTGGATTCTCTTGAGAAAACCATTGCCGCTTTGCAACAGGACAAGGAGTCCCGCGTGGTTGTACTCAGGGGAAAGAGCGGCGTATTTTCAGCGGGTGCTGAACTATCCCAGTTCTTCTCCGGAGGCATGGACTTTCTGGAAACAGACCGCAGAGGGCAGAGGATTTTCCGTTCACTGACCGAGCTGAGGCAGGTAACAATCGCTGAGATTTCTGGATACTGCCTGGGTGGGGGATTTGAGCTTGCAATTGCATGCGATATACGCATAGCCAGCGACGCTGCAGAAATGGGGCTTCCGGAAGTCACCAGGGGACTCGTTCCAGGATGGGGAGGAACTCAGAGGCTTCCAAGGCTCATAGGTGCCTCAAGGGCAGCATTCATGGTACTTACCGGGGAACGGGTGAAGGGAATCCAGGCAATGAACCTTGGGCTGGTCTGGGAAATAACCTCTCCGGACACTCTCGAAAACCGGGTGAAGACCCTGGCCCAGAAGATTGCAACCGAGGTTGCTCCTGTATCCGCAGCACTGGCAAAATCCCTCATATACAAGGGATCGGAAGGGCCGATCCTGACCGGTCTTGAGATGGAGGCCATTTCCATGGGGGTCCTGTTTGGGACTGACGACATTAAGGAAGGCGTATCTGCATTCATGCAGAAGAGGAAGGCGGAGTTCAAGGGCAAGTAAAGCCCGGTCTCCAGACTGATTGAGTCCCCAGAATTCATTCTGGTTGTCAGATTTGTGGGCAGACCCGTGAATGACCGTCCAGGGTTGGCGTGCCCGCTGTAATATTTAAGCCGGATACGATTACACGTCGATGATTGGGGCGATTCTTGCAGGAGGGTATGGAAAGCGGATAAGATCTTTTTCCAGCGACACTCCGAAGGGGCTCGTTCCGTTGAAGGACGGATATACTATTCTGCACAGGCAGCTTTTTGATCTCTCAATAACGGGAATCAAGGACGTATACCTCCTGACGGGACACCTTGGGGAAAAGATCGAGCAAACACTTGGCGAAAAGCAAATGGGAATGTCGCTCCATTACCTGAAGGAAGAGAAACCCATGGGAACCCTGTTCTCAGTGAGGAACCTGATTTCCATTCGTGGTGATGAAGACGTCCTTCTCCGGAACGGCGACACGGTTAGCGACATAAACTTCCCGGAATTTGTCAGGTTCGCAAAGGATTCAGACTATTCCATGGTCGTTTGCATTTCCAGGATGCGGAGCCCGTTCGGCATTGTCGAATTCTCAGCCAATTCGGTGACTTCTTTTGTGGAGAAGCCTCTTCTGGACTACTACATAAACTCTGGGACTTACTACATCAAGAAGAATTGCTTCGAATACTTCAGGAAGGATTACCTCGAAAAGGACTTGGAAAAGTCGGCTTTTCCGGAAATAGTCAAGCGAGGAAAGATGGGCGTATACAGGGAAGACGCTTTCTGGATAGGAATCGACAGCGAGAAGGAGATTGAAACTGCTAGAAACGAATACGAGGGCAGGACAGACTATCCCTGGGGATTTGTCCGGAAAAGGAAAGCGGAAGGCAAGGTCACCCTCACGGAGGTATACGTGAAGTCAGGAGAAAAAGCGTCAATCGATTGCGCAGCGGGATCTGTTTTCAGAGTGGAAGACGGTGCCTGCATGATCCCGCCCGGGGAAAAACTCAAACCTGGATCTACGAAGTCCGTGGGACCGAAACTCAACCTGGAGTCCCTGGAGAACGTTCGGGCGCTGCTGATAGAACCATAGACGCAACCTGGCTGCCGAAGACGTTCAGACAAACGTTAATATACAAGGTGCAATCATACGGGAGGTCAAATGTCCGTTATAACCAGAGAGATGCTTATCGCAGCTCTGGAGAACATTTATGGGAAACGCGGGATGGTCATAAAGGACATTCAGGATCTTTCCGATTTTCTCCTTTCATTTTTCGGTTATGAGGACTACGTGCTTGACAACGTCCTTTCCTCTTCGGAAAGAGATGTGTTCTATAACCTGGAGGAATTTGGGCTTCTCGAGGCACACAGGGAAGAGGTCAGCATCATAAAGGGAAAATCCTGGAGAGTGAACCAGTGGACCTACAAGAAGGACAACATAAAGAAAGCCGGGGTCAAGGGAATTGAAGACGAGAACGAAGAAAACCCGTATGAGGAAATTTTCAGGGAACTTGAAGATCAGAAGCAGCCCTAGAACTTGAAGTCCGAAACGCTCTCAAGCAATAGCTTCCCCTCGGAAGACTTATCAGTGTTAAGCCTGTGCGATCTGGATATGAGGTTATTCACGTCCTCCGTCTCCAGAATCCAGGTAATCCTCTGCACCTCCCCGTCATAATCCACCCCAAAAAATAACGGAACTATGGAATCTACCAGATCTTCTCCCATGAAATACTGTGGAAAAGGGGATGAAAACTCCTCCTCAGTAATATATGGAGGGCCACTTCGGATTACCTTTGTAACCTTCAGGTATCCCGATGACTTTACCTGTCCGTTGGAGAATCTGATCTCGGTCAGGGGGGACCCTTTCCTTGCAATGTACTTCCATTCCTGATGATAAGGGTACTTAAGCTGTGGGGCCTTCGAAACATATTCAGGATTGTTCTTTTCAATGAAAGTCACCCTGGACAGCTTCACGGAAAGACGGCACGACGAGAGCATGGCATTATCGCCTCTGGGTGGACCAAGATAATCGGCGGTAAGAGGAAAATCAGACTCATGGTTCTCCCGCAATAAAAGGAGGTCGTTGATCGGGCCCAGGGACTCCTCAGGGAACCGTATCCTCCACATAACCCGGCCAGAACCAACGCATACAAAGAAATCCCCCTTGACTCCAGGCAGCCCGGAGACTCTCTTCCTTATGGAAGGATCCGGGCCATTCTTGTCAGGAGAGAACTTTACCCATTGATAATCGCCTGACTTTTTCGGCTGCAGACCGATTGCCCTGAATCGCCTCAGCACTTCAAAGGATTCTGGATCCCTCTGCTGCAGTCTGACGTATATGGAATCCTCGCTGGGAAAATAGAACACGGGCCGGGTGAACCAGGACTCACCCAGCGGTGCAAGATCCTCGCTCGCAGGCCATGCAAGAACCATCTCGCGGTCGAAGCCACCGAGACCTGCTATCCCAGATTCAGGCATGGTGTGATAATGCAATGAACCGATAAAAGTTATTGAC
>JAMDBT010000022.1 GCA_023487205.1 Thermoplasmatota archaeon | reverse complement strand
TGCGGTCTTTCCTATTCGGAGACGGAGAGAATCACTTCCGGGATAAAGGAAGTGGTCTACAGCAATGGGTCTCATGCCCCGGTGGAACTGACGAAGGAGCAGAAATACGTCCTGGAGAAACTTTCAAATGAATTGTAGTGATACAATAGGGCAAAGATAGGTTCAAATGAGGGGCAATGCAGTTGTCCATTCTTGCACGATTCCATCCATCCTGTAGTTCAGTGCAGCCAGACGGATGACCTTATCGATATATCCGCTTGAGTATGGGACTATCCTGATGGCTGATCTGCACCTTCTGCTCAACGGTGAACTTCTCTGCCATTTTAGATCACCGTATCTCCGGGAGTGTACAGGAGATTAGTAAAACCCCCCCTCTGGACTCCCCCTTGTATTTCTCTATATGTATATATTCTCTCTTATGAGTGTCCAAATAATAAAGGGAGCACGCCACCAGAGAATTCCGATAAAATCGGAGAACCTATGGTTACATGAGTCCCTCATCATGTTCGGACCCTACCTTTGCATGCGGACTCCTTTGCTATAATTCATGTCGTTTTAGGAGTGACAAGGAAAAGGACACCGATCTTTAGTCGTCAGTTCTCGTTCAATCAGTTGTTACTACCAGCCCTAAGATTCCTGTGTAGGCAGAGCTAGGCATATCTATCGTGACTGAAATTGAAACGGTTGAACCAGGACTAAAACTGGTAGGAAGCGTTGGTGTAATTTGAGTAATTGTGAACCCATAGCTTATGGAGCTGCTGTCTAATGTGATAGAAGTTATCTCATGTGTGAAGAAAGAAGCAGACGATGTAAAAGTGATGGTATCAACCACGCCTGAATTAGTCGTGGAAGAGAAGCCAGATTGAGACTGGGACGTGGGACCCAGATACCCACTTGTAGTCCCATCATACACAATGCTAATGTCAACCGCCGTCACATCAACTGTGGTGGAAACTTGATATGACTCGTATATTAGAACAACGGCGAAGATTACAATAATTGCGACAACAATCCCCAGAATCGCTTTTGTCAATTTCTTCACGGCGACGACCTTAAATCACAGCGCATGGACGTTTAAGAAATTTCGTACCTAGGGAGACTGGTAGGGTGGGAAGAAGAAAGCTCAAAACCTCTCTTGGACCTCCCCCACTAATCGCTTATAGGTGTCAAATCTCCGTTGAAAACTTGTGATACCACGCATGTAAATTCTCAGGGCAGCCTTCCGTTCTCACATGGTCAATCTCACCCTCTTTATGAACGTGTCCTTTGGACCGGGGCGGCACATACCTTCACTGCCTTTTCGCAAACACGCATAAGCCTTCGAGAGGCAATCTGACAATACAGCGAAGACAGTTACTGGCACTCAGAAATGAGAGATCATGGAATGGCTCATGTCCAAAAAAGCCATGCAGCATGTCCCGTTGACCCGTTTATCCGGACTGTTCAGTCCTCCTCCAGCCTTGACAGCTTGTTCTCAGTCAGGCCGGGATTCTCATACCTCCATGGCTTCCTTTCCTTCAGCATGGTGAACATCATCCTAACCAGCTTGCGCATGGTGGATACATGTGCGAACTTACCTGATCCCTTCCTGTTCTTCACCGAATCATAGTATTCCCTTATGGGCTTGTTGAGCTTCATCGCCGTATCCACGGCAATGGAGAAGGCCCACCTTGCCGTTCTTTCACCTTCCTTTGACATGTGGCCCCGTCTCTTGATGGACGAGGAGATAAGGAGAGTATTCCCAAGGTCGGAATTCCAACTGTGCACCATACATGCGAGCAGGAACGTGGAATCGGACGTGCGGGAATCTGATCGAATACAGGTGGACAGGGATCTGAAGAGGATATTCCTTTTCGAATGCAGGGATGATGCAATCCTCCGTTCCAAGAGCTCAAGGATTGGTGGTCCCCAAAGTATTCAAGGCCGGTGTGCAACCTGGAGAAGAAGCAGGCAAAGATCATTGGAACATGGATAAACAACATGAGGAAGATAGAACGGATTATATCAGAAAATAGGGTGTTGGAAACTGCGGAAAGTAGGCTCAAGAGTATAGAAATTATCAATTAATAACTGACAATATTATAGACGGCATTTTAACATTTTGGGGGAATTTTAAGGGACGTAATAACACACTGGAAAATATGCGGGCGCCGGGATTTGAACCCGAGGCACGAGCTTGGCAAGCTCGAGTGTTACCAGGCTACACCACGCCCGCGTAAAGCCGGAATGCGGTGTCATCTATTTTATTTTTTCAGAGTGCCTCCAGCAATATTAGATCAATCCGCAAACAGTCGTAGGGAAAAGACGGATTGGCGCAACGCCCTGCGTAATTCACGACGTTTATCATCTTCTTGTCCAAACGTTCCTGGTAGAGTGCCTGGAATTGGACGACATCCATGGTTCTTCCAATCGTCTATGTACCACCTGATTCTCTCTTCCTCCGTGGCTCCCCCTGGAAGAATGTTCTCCATGCGCCATTGATTGTTCGTGTGAGGTAAACTTTACAGAGAAAATGAATTATCCCCGGTGAAATTAGAGTGTCAGTGGATGCAGATCAGGACTTCCCATAGCTAATTGTTAGAAGAATTAAGCGCTTAACGCTACAAGTTGCTTAAGTATCTACCGAACTCCAAGCTAATGATCGCATACCTCTTGCCATTGCCGAGGAACCTGCAAATCAACTATTCCATGGATATGTCATGGTGATTGTGATCGCCTTACACTCTGCTCTCCCTGACAGCAAAGACCATTATCCGCGAACGATAATTCATTCCATTTAGTGTTCCTGGCTACAAAATACTTTTAATATAAGCTTCCTACAATGGCTTAACCGATTAGGTGGTAACAAAGATGTTGGTAGCTGAAGAGATACGAAAATTCCCGGAGTACAGGTTTGCTTCGGACTTCGAGATCAGTAGGAACTCTCCGTTCAAGACAGTTGACGATTTCATCAAGAGCCAGGGACACCTCGTGACAGAGGACATGCTCCTTGTCAGGGTGTCTGAGAGCCTTTGCCCGCTATGCGCGGACGAGGAGAAATTCGACCAGATGAGGATCCCCTCCATTATTTATGAGAACGCAGGGGAAGTCAAGCTCATTAAGGAGTGCCCCGAGCATGGAGTCACCAGGGAAAAGTACTGGGAAGATTATGAGATGTACCAGGAAGCCAAGAAATGGCAGGACAGGGGAGTCAGGATACTGAACCCCAACGTTGCAATGCTGGAAGAGAAGATTGTATGTCCTTCGCACTGTGGTCTCTGCGTCAAGCACAAGTCCCATACCGGTCTCGGCAACGTTGTCGTGACCAACAGGTGTGACCTTTCATGCTGGTACTGCTTCTTCTATGCAAAGGAGAACGAACCCGTATACGAGCCATCCCAGGACCAGATAAGGATGATGCTCCGGAGAATGAGGAACGAGAAGCCGGTTGGCGCAAACGCCCTCCAGATTACAGGTGGCGAACCCACAATTAGGGATGACATCATCGATATAATCGGCATTGCAAGGGAAGAGGGGTACGAGCACATCCAGCTCAACACAAACAGCGTAAGGGCTGCCTTTGACCCTGATTTCCCGAAGAGGGTCAGGAATGCGGGATCGAACGTCATTTACACAAGCTTTGACGGTCCGACTCCAAGGTCGAACCCGAAGAACTTCTGGGAGATCCCGGCCGCGCTGGAGAACTACAGGAACGCTCCGCTGGGTGTGGTCCTGGTTCCAACCGTCATCGGCGGAATCAACGACGCTTACCTCGGCGACATGATCAGGTTCGGCCTTTCGAACATTGACGTCGTGAGAGCGGTCAACTTCCAGCCTGTGAGCCTGGTGGGCAGGATGCCCGACAGGATGAGGGAGAAGCAGAGAATCACGATCCCCGGTGCAATCAAGAAGATTGAGCAGCAGACCGATGGAATGATTGGAAGGGAAGACTTCTTCACGGTTCCTTCAACGACCAAGGTCTCGAACTTCGTGGAGGCATTGAAGGGCAAGGACACATACAAGCTGTCCATCCACTTCGCCTGCGGAATGGGCACCTATATATTCAAGGACGATGACCGTGTAATCCCCATAACGAGGTTCATCGACGTCAGGGGAATGTTCGAGTACATTGGCGAACTTGGCGACGAGATCAAGAGTTCCTCGTTCAAGAGGATGAAGAAGATCGAGTCAACCTCCAAGCTCCTGCTCAGCCTCAAGAAATTCGTCGACTACGAGAGGGCACCAAAGGACTTCAGGCTCAAGGACATGGTGTACAACGCTTTCACGGAAGGAGACTACCACGGGCTCAAGGCGTTCCACTACAAGAGCATGTTCATCGGATTCATGCACTTCATGGACCCGTACACGTACGACGTGGACAGGGTGGAGAGGTGCGACATACACTACGCAATGCCCGATGGAAGGGTGGTTCCGTTCTGCGCCTTCAACGTCATACCAGAGCTTTATAGGGATGCGACCCAGAGGAAGTATTCCATGCCCGCCAAGACGTACGAGGAAAGGACGGGAAAGATCCTGAAGAGAGACAAGTACTACAGGGATTACACCATGGAAGAGAAGAGGTCCATCATTTCCTTCTACGAGAGGAGCATCGGAAGGAAGCTCAGGGAGGACGAGATCGGGCTGAATCTTGAGGAACCAATCCCGGTGATATCCTCTTCAAGACCCGAGTAATTTTTTTATTCCCCACCATTTCCCTTTTTTGTTGTCTGAGAAAATTTTCGAAATTCTGGATCATCCCAGCGATCTTCTCGTAAAGATCTATGCACGTTCCGCCGACGAACTGATCCGGAACTGCGTTTTCACGTTCGGCCGACTTGTACTTGGAGAAATCCCCCCTTCGGGGAGAACCGTGGTCACTTTCAGGGTGAGGGGCAGATCCGTGGAAGAATTGGTGCTCGACCTTTTTTCAAAGATGATAACGGAGCTTGAAGGATCTGATTTGTTGCCGGTTGAAGCGTCAAGGATTACCGGAAAGATTCCTGGTGGTGTGGTTGTTCAGGCTAGGGCCTACAAGCTCAAGGGCAACGAGGATTACTCAAACGTGATCAAGGCAGTAACGTATCACGACCTGAAATACCAATCAGAAATGGGATATCTCACTGTCCTGTTTGACCTGTGAAACCGCGTTTCTAACGTCTTCCCAATGGTTGACCCAAGGTAAGCAAAGCGAGTGTTCACCCTGATGTGTTGTTGACTTCCCAGGGAGATTTGAACATGCGGCTGATATCAAGATTTGTGGTTTTCTTCATCTCCTTGTGAAGGTAATATGTTCTCAGCCAGTTGCATTCTGGATTTTCCAGGAACTGTTCAAGAAACCGTCTGGCCCCGAGGACATGATCCCCTCACACCAATCTGCCGAAACTCATGTCGATGTCCCGGGATATTGAACGTTGGTGTAGAACGCCTTGACCCTGAGCGGCCTCTCCATGGCCTGAAACTTTCCATTTGCGTTTCGGTATGATTTCACGAAGGTTGGCTTCCCGAACATTTCCAACAGATGCTTGTCATCCGCTTCCAGGTTCATCAGGTAGTTGCCCTTTATTGACGGGAAGAGTCCCCGGAGATCCTTGAAATCCTGATGGCTGAAGTTCTGGTTGTACCAGGTCTTGCCGGGGTACGGAGGATCGAAGTAGAAAAAGGACTCTTCAGTGTTGTACTTTTCAACCAGTGCACGGAAATCGAGATTTTTGATCTCCCACGTAAAAACACGTTTGCTGATCTTGGGAAAATCTTTCAGGGTTTTTTCAATGTACCTTCCCACGGATTTTTCCGCCTCGGTTGCGTAGGTAGATCCCATGCCGCCAAAGGTGGCACTGAATCCGTAAATAGCGCGAATGGCCATTTCCTCCTCCCTGGTCATTGGTGGCATTCTTGATCTTATTAGTTTCACGGGATCTCTGGCAGTTCCTTTGCCCGGATTCTTGACGTGGCCATTCTTCAGGAAACTGGCAAGAACAGAAAGAGCCGATTCTATCGCATCGGGATTCCACTTTATCACGTTGAAAATATTTACCAGGTCTTGGTTCAGGTCGTTATATACGGTCTCGCCTGCATCCAGATTGAGTGAGACTGCTCCAGATCCCCCAAGCGCATCAACAAATCTCAGTTTCCCTGACCTGAGAAATACCCGCTTGATCTCGGGAACGAGGACACCCTTTGCTCCCGGATACTTGATAATCCTGAGATTGCTCATTGCTTCAGATCTCCGCTCGAAGGCGCGAATCCGGCAACCATTAACGCTGCCCGGAATCAGCCGAAACACATATGTCCTGCCCCCTTAAATGAGTGGATAGTGTTGACCGATACTGATATTAATATATTGAACACTACATTGTAATGGGATCCGATAAATCGGATAGGGAGAAGGTTCGGGTCAGTGAAACGCGCAGCAAGCACGATGCCGATCCCGGCATTTTTTACCACTGTGGGAGATGACTCCTGGTCCGCTGTAGCCAGTTCTTTGGTTCAATAATAAACTGTCATACCCGACCCTGCGACAGGGCCTGCCGCAGCAATCACCACCCAGATTCCGAGTCGTGAAATCTTCTGTATCTGCACGCTTATGCATCTGGAAAAGGAGTTTGAGAGTTTCATTCAAGGTATTTCGTTAACTACGGGAATCCCCTGGTGGAATTTCAGTGCAACTATCATGCCTCGAGTACAGAGCCCGCCACAGCGAAAAAAGGATATTGCAATCCGTCTTATCGGCACAGAATGTCCCCGATGGTCCCAAGCAAGATTTTCTTCACAAGAGGAGTTGGAAGAGGAGCCAGCATGCTCCAGTCGTTTGAGGAAGCACTCAGGGATGCAGGCATTGCACAGTACAATCTCTCCAGCATCAGTTCAATTTTCCCCCCGAAGTGTGAAATGGTGAGCAAGGAGGAGGGAATCTCAATGCTCTCCGACGGACAGATACTGTTCACGGTGCTTGCACGGAACTCATCCGATGAGCTGAACAGGATGGTCTCTTCTGCGATTGGTGCTGCAATACCGAGGGACAGGAACAACTGGGGCTATCTCAGCGAACATCACAGCTTCGGCGAGACTGAACATGTTGCAGGTTACTTCGCGGAGAAACTGGCTGCAGAAATGCTGGCAAGCACCATGGGACTCCAGGACGAGTTGAACTGGGACGAAAAGAAGAAGGAGTACGTGCTTGAGGATAAGATTCTGACAACGAAGAACATCTGTTCCACCGCAGTGGTGCTGAAGACAGGCGAATGGACCACCACAGTCGCGGCCGCCGTACTGATAGTGTAGAGGTAATCCTTGGATCCCAAAACTGAACATAAGTGGCAGGAAAGATGGGCAGAGGAAGGCATATTCGAGCCAGGAATAGACCCTGGCAAAAGAAAATACCTGATTACGGTACCATATCCATATGCCAATGATTCCCTGCATGTGGGCCATGGAAGGACCTATTCCACGGCAGACATCGTTGCGCGGTTTCACAGGATAATGGGGGAGAACGTTCTTTTTCCAATGGCTTTTCACCAGAGCGGCACTCCCATTCTGGCGTTTGCCAGGAGGATGGCATCAGGGGACAGGGATATCAGGGAACTATACAGGGAGCACCTGAAAGAATATCTGGGTAGCGCCAAGGAGATTGAGAATACCCTGGATTCCTTCACTGAACCGGCAGCAATAGCCGATTTCTTTTCCAACGTAATTATCAATGATTTCAAGAAACTTGGATTCTCTATCGACTGGAGCCGGCAATTCAACACGGCGGAGGAAATTTACCAGAAATTCGTGACATGGCAATTCCACAGGCTCAACGACGCAGGTCTCATCAAGAAGGGAAGCTATCCCATACTCTTCTGCAACGAGGAGGGAAACGCGGTCGGAGAGGACGACATCAGGGATGGGGACGTCGATAAGGTTTCCATAGAGGAACTTACCGTCGTTATTTTCAAGGGGAAAAGCGTCAGCCTGGCTGCAGCTTCCTTGAGGCCAGAGACAATTTACGGCACAACCAACGTGTGGATATCCCCTGAGGGAGAATACGTCAAGTGTAGCTGGAATGGAGCTTCCATCGTAATTTCCAGGAACGCGCTGGAAAAGCTTTCACAGCAGGGAATTTCAGTGGATGATCCGGAGCCCATATCAGCCAGGGAACTGGTGAGGCACGAATTTGAAGTCCCATTAACCGGATCGAGGGTCAAGTTATTCGAATCGACCTTCGTGGAACCCGCCTTCGGAACCGGAATTGTTTACTCCGTGCCCGGGCATTCCATCTGGGACTTTGCTGCGTTGCAGGAATCTGGAGTGGGGCTGCACCCAATCAAGATCATCGACGTGGTCTCCGGATCGGAAACCGTGGAATCGCTTGTGGAATCCCTTAAGATTTCCGGTACCCGGGATAAGGTGAAGCTTGAGGAAGCGACCCAAATAGTCTACAAATCTGAGTTCTACCAGGGAAAAATGAATTCCCTCAACGGCCCGTACTCTGGGCTCACCGTTACTGAAGCGAGGGAGAAGATTCGTGCCGACCTGGTCCGGGATGGATCTGCCTTCAGCATGTACGAAACCAGCAGGCCAGCACAGACAAGGACCGGTTATCCTGTGATCGTTGCCGTGATGAAAGATCAGTGGTTCATAGATTACTCAGCGCCATGGCTCAAGGAGAAAGCACATAAGCTCGTGGAGGGTATGAGTTTCTATCCGGATCAGTACAAGAAGAGCATGCACGAGGTAATTGACTGGTTGCGCGAAAGACCTTGCGCAAGAAAGCGCGGTCTGGGGACCAGGTTCCCCTTCGACAACCAGTGGGTCATAGAATCTCTCTCTGATTCAACCATTTATCCCGCCCTTTATACGTGCATAGTCCCCATCAGGAAGATACACTCCAAGCTCGGGGACGTCCCCCCGGAGATATTTGACCATATCTTCCTGGGAAAGCCCCTGAAGGACAAGCATGGCTGTTCAGGGGAGATTGAGGAAGCAAGCCGGCTCTTCAAGTACTGGTATGGAGTAGATATCAGGATCACTGCAATCCCCCATTTCTCGAACCATCTTGCATTCTACCTGATGAACCATGCAGCTCTTTTCCCTGCTGACCGGTATCCTGGAGCCATAGCCATTTCCGGGCTGGTCACATCGCAGGGGGCAAAGATCAGCAAGAGCAAGGGAAACGTTGTTTCCCTGACCAAGATCTCCGGAAAATACACGGCAGATATCTACCGGTTGTTCATGGCGGTCTCTGCAGACACCTCTTCCGTGGTGGACTGGAACGAAACCGATCTTGCATCTGTCAGGAAGAAGTACGACCAGTTCGTCAACCTGGTTGAGGAGTTCCACCATCCCCCAGAGAAGAGGAAGGGGTCATTCGCCCAGGATTGGTTTGAAGCTTCCTTCAGGCAGCGCCTGAGTTCCTTCAAGGAGAATATGGAGAAAATGAGGGTCAGGGATGGAGTGGTCTCCGTCTTCTTTGATGTGATGAATGACCTCAGGAAAGCAGAAGCCATGGGAGCGGATCGGAACAATCTGTTCTCATCCATACTATCGGAGTGGCTTATCGCCATCTCCTGCGCGATTCCCCACACTGCGGAGAGCCTCTGGCAGAAACATTTTCCTGGAATGGGGCTCGTGAGTTCGGCCATCCTTGGAACCGAAGGCGTCAGTGAAAAAGATCGAGAACTCATAGAATCAGAGGCATACCTGCAGGGAATTATAGAGGACGTCAGGGAAATAGGCAGGGTTACTGGCAGGACCTACAGCAGGCTTGAATTACGTGTTTCCGGGGCAGAACATCTTGCTATAGCAAAGGCCATTATCTCTGGAAAGACCGAAACCCTGTCTCCGTCCCAGCGAAAAGTGATCGGCGACTTCATGAAGGTGAGGAAGAACGTCAGGATCCACGATTTTGACGAGTACACTTCACTGAGGCAGGGCAAGGAAATCCTGGAGAAAAGCCTGGGTCTGGAGGTATCAATTTCCAGGTCCGTACCCACACAGACCGACAAGAATCCATGGCCTGGCAGGCCCCTGATCTTCTTATCATGAATGGGCAGTTTCCGTTTGCCATATTTGAATAGAATTCACTTGCCATTTGCAAGTACTCCTGATTTGCGAAATTTGTGCCAGGAATGAGTATGTGCGCTCCTTCGAACCGTCCAGGTTAAATGGTTTCCGCTCGTTAGGTGATTCGCCGGGAGAAACGTTATTACACGTTTGTAATATCCGCCCCCAGCGTTATAGAGGGGAAAAAGTGGACTGGGGAATGAGCAATCGTATTTCGAGAATGATTAAGCCGGCAACTGGACGTTCCGTAATGCTCGCATGCGATCACGGATACTTCATGGGTCCAACGCGGAACCTGGAGAGTCCGCGAAAGACCATTGAGCCATTGTTGCCGTATGCTGATACTCTCGCAGTCACCAGGGGAGTTTTGCGGACTTCTGTCGATCCTAAATGGGATACTCCAATTCTCCTTCGTGTTTCTGGTGGTGCCAGTATTCTTAAGGATGACCTGAGTGATGAAGAGGTCACGACTTCCATCAGGGAAGCTGTACGACTGAATGTTGCATCTGTTGCACTGTCTATTTTTGTTGGTGCACCCCACGAGAAACAGTCACTTGTAAACCTGTCAAGGCTTGTTGATGATGGAGAGGATTTCGGAATCCCTGTAATGGCAATAACCGCAGTCGGGAAGGAGTTGGATAAGAGAGACGCGAAGTACCTGTCGCTTGCCTGCAGGGTTGCCGCTGAATTGGGAGCCAGAATTGTCAAGACGTACTACTGCGAGAACTTCAGCAAGGTCGTGAACGGATGTCCTGCACCTCTTGTTGTTGCAGGCGGACCGAAGCTGAACACAGAGGAAGACGTGTTCAATTTGGTGTACAACGCCCTCGAAGACGGAGCAGTTGGAGTTGACATGGGCAGAAATATCTGGCAGAACGAGAATCCGGTTGCCATGATAAAGGCCATCAGATCCATTGTTCACGAGAAAGCAACCGTGAAGGAAGCTCAGCTTATATTCAGCGAGAACAGGAAGGTCAATCCCAAGAAAGCGGAGAGTTCCGCGAACGCATAAGATTGGTTACGTCTTAAGGCAGGCTTGAAGGCTTCAGAGCCATCAAGGCTTGATCCCCTTCACCAGAAAACGTCCTGATTGTCGGTCCGTACGCACTACAACCTGAAACATTTTCGTCTGTCATTCTTCTGGCGTGTGCGATGAAGTCCTCAATATCTTCATGATCATAAGGAAACTATTACTTTGGAACCGCCTATATCCCACCATGCAATCGCGCTGGGCTGACCCTGAGGAGAAGGACGAACTGAGCCAAAGGGTCCATACTTCTAAGCTGCTGGGCATGGAGGAGGAACTCGTTCTTCATGGAGGAGGCAACACTTCCGTGAAGGTTGAGGAGAAGGATCACACCGGCAGGAAAGTTGAGGTTCTTCGTGTCAAGGGAAGCGGATCAGACCTGGCAAAAGTCACGAAATCTGACTTCACCGGCCTCAGGATGGAAGACCTCCTCGCTGCGAGGGAAATCAAGGCAATGGATGATGTCCAGATGGTCTCATTCTTTCTCAAGAGCATGGTCGATCCCACGGAATCTGCACCAAGCGTTGAGTCATTCCTGCACGCATTCCTTCCCTTCAAGTTTGTAGACCATAGCCATGCGGACTCTGTCCTTGCACTTACCAACACTGAACTATCGGATGAGGATCTTAAGAAGG
>JAMDBT010000034.1 GCA_023487205.1 Thermoplasmatota archaeon | reverse complement strand
GATTCTTCTAAGACTATATTCCAGATGTTCTCAGAATGTCACAAAACTTATCATCTCCCCCAACGTCAGCTATCTGTGGATAAGGATTCTGCTCACAACTTTTGCAAACGTTGGCTTGCGGCGTGGACGGGAAACCATCCTGATGAACTTATCGAGTTCTACACCGCTGATGCACTCTACTCAGATCCGGCTAACCCAGAAGGTCTAAGGGGAAGCAACGAAATCCTGCCTTACTTCCGTAAACTTATGGCCCGTAACCCTGACTGGGAATGGGAATCAGAAGAGGTAATTCCCACTTTGACTGGCTTCGTTCTAAAGTGGAGAGCAGTCATTCCTTCAACCAATGGAATTGTCCGTGAAAAAGGACTGGATATTGTCGAGATACGAAATGGGCGCATCACTCGTAATGAGGTGCACTTTGACAGATCGCCATTAGTAGATCCTCACGACTGAGTTCCCACTGGAGATCAAATACGCAACAGTGATTCAAGCAACCGTGGTAGATTATTCACCCTTTTCGGGCCAAGGAATTTTTTCTTCGATGAATGGGCTCTAGAAAAGTAGTAAGAAAGAGGGCTAAGGATTGGTAGGGTGTCACTCAATTACTCAAGTGGATACTTATACATCAGTCATCCGGTTCTGACCAAGACTTCAGAGTGAAAACGAGTTGTGATTACCGCTCCTCTCTTCCCCATGAACGAATGTTCCTCCTGGTCAGCATGGTCAATCCAATTATAAGTATACTAATTCCTGCAAGCAAAAATGCGAATCCAACCCCATATAGCGCGATAAGAAATCCACCGAACGTAATACCTGCAGGCACCATAGAATAACCAATTGTTCCTTCAATAGAGAAATACCTTCCAAGGAAATCCTCAGGAACGACGCGCTGAATTACCGAAACCCAGACCGTATTTACCATTCCACCCAAGAAGCCTTCGAAGAACATGCTAACGATAGATATCGAAGTGACAGGTATAAGAATGAGGAAAATCAGTGGAAGACCGCCGAGTCCCCACATCAAAGGTACCCAAATTCCAGGGGCTTTTTCAAAGTGCAATCTTCCAATTAATGCAGCTCCAACAGCATACCCGATAGATGAACCGCCCACAAGTAATCCGAATACTACAGGCCCGTTATGTAGGATGTTCAAAGCGTAAACCACAATGTAAATCTGGTAAAAGGAGAAAAAATTCAGGATCATCGATGTAACAGTCATGGCCAGTAATGCTCTTCTTCCTAGAAGAAATCTGAAACCAGTCTTCACCTCTTCTAAGAGCTTCTCATGCCTTTCTTCTTCCGGGCCACGAACCTTTTGCATAGAAGCGGGAACCCCCAACATTCCAATTGCAATGGCAGAAATGGCAAATGTTATCGAATTGTATATGAAACCTGATGCAATTCCAACTAGGACAATAAGGATGCCTCCCAAAGGGCTTCCGATAATTTTCGCTATTGTTTCCCCCGCTTGCAAAAATCCATTGCCATCAGTCAAATTCTCCTTTTTCACAAGAGAAGGCAGCAAAGCCGACGAAGCAGGGTCGAAGATCGCTCCAAAGATTGAAATGACAACAACTGCTCCAAATATGGCAATAGAGTTAAACCCCATGATGATAACTATGACCGCGAGAACAGCCATAGCGCAAGCGCGAACAATGTCTGACATTATCATAAGGCTTCTTCTGTCGCGACGGTCTACCAAAGCGCCCGCAAAAACTCCAATGGTAAGCATGGGGACAAACTCCACAATACCCAGCAATGTAAGGAGCAAAGCAGTATGAGTAGTTGCGTAGATTATCCACTCTATCACCATGTTTCCAACAGCGAATCCACTTGCTGAAACGACGGTTCCGAACCATAGTAATCGGAAGTTTCTATTTCTAAAGACATTGATAGGCATAGTACTGTCCTTTTACCTCTCGATAACAGCTTGCAACATATAGCTCGTAATTTCGAATCCTGTTAGTATTGTAGAGGCACTTGGGGAGGTCTACAATAACTGAGGTCACATTTTGCAGCAATAACAGTTATGGAATTATTATACATTGCGTTGTAAGCCGTAAAATTTGTCATCTTAAATATATCTCCATACTTCTATAGAATAATAAGGATAGGTAGGGATTCGAACCCTAATAGATGGGATCTGCAGTCCCACGCATAACCACTCTGCCACCTATCCATATGGGATTCCCAAGAGTGTCTAGTTATTCTTAAGATTACCTTCGCTCTGGGATATGCACTTGACCAGACTCATCATTCAATCCTCTGGCATTGTTGAGCCTAAGGAATTGAAACAGAAAGGGCTAGTTGAGACCTTCATAGTGAGAAAGAAGTCAAAGTCCTTTGAGATAGACATAGCATCTTCCAATTTACCAGAGTTGTTTCTTGAACTGCCTCGTTTTGCTGAGGTAATCTCTATTGCGATCGTTGATTCAACGAAGGAGAGAAACAGAAACAGGAATTTACATGGGGCAGGAGAGAGTCAGCAGCGCGATGTACCGCAGGACAGTGAAATATATGAGCCAGCTAAGCCTTCTTGATGACATAATGCCGGGGTTTCCTCCAGAATTCGTTTATCCGGCTGCGTTCCCTTTTCCCTGGAAGCTCATCAGATTCATCAGCAAACAAATTTAACGTTAACAATCATGACTGCCGGAATGGATAAGATTTCGGACATACTTGCTGGTTCGCGCATTGGCAGGGAATCGGAAATTAGAGGGTGGGTTTACAGGATAAGGGGCAGCGCAAGCAAGGTGTTTGTGATTCTCAGGGATTCATCCGGAATCGTGCAATGCGTCGGTTCCAGGGAGTCACTAGGAGAAGAGAGATTCAAGGAACTTTCTTCCCTTACGATAGAAAGCAGCCTTTCGTTAAGAGGGTCAGTCGCGAAGGACGATAGAGCTCCCACCGGTTTCGAACTCAAGATCAGCGATTTCACGATATACCAGAGGAATGACAATTTCCCCATATCGAAGGACATGAGTGAGGAGTTCCTCCTGGACGTCAGGCATCTGTGGGTCAGGAGCCGCGAATTCACCGCGATGCTGAAGATAAGGAGCACCGTTTTCAACGCTTTCTCGGAGTTCTTCTACAACGAAGGTTACTATGAGGTTCATACTCCGATGATGGTATCGACAGCCACTGAGGGCGGATCCACGCTTTTCAAGCTTCCATTCTTCGGGGAAGAGGTCAGCCTGAGCCAGAGTTCTCAGTTCTACCTGGAAACCTTGATTTTCAGCCTCGAGAAGGTTTTCACTGTTGCGCCCAGCTTCAGGGCGGAAAAGTCAAGGACGTGGAGGCACCTTACGGAGTACTGGCATGGCGAAGCTGAAGTTGCCTGGATGAACAACGAGGAAATGATGGCAGTCGAGGAAAAGATGATCGAGCACGTTGTCAGGAGGGTCCTGGAAGAAAGGCAGGAAGAACTGTCAATAATCAAGAGGGAACCAGCTAAACTAGAAAGGATCAGAACGCCATTCCTGAGGAAGAAGTACTCGGAAATCGTGAAGGAATCAGAAATATACGGACTGAAACTGAAGTACGGGGACGATTTTGGCATGGAGGAGGAAAGGTCAATCACCAAGTCTCTTGAGAAGCCGATTTTCGTCACTCATTATCCCGTTGCGCTGAAAAGCTTCTATCATCGGCCGGATCCTGAGAATCCAAGCGAGATACTGTGCCATGATCTTCTCGCCCCGGAGGGCTACGGAGAGATAATTGGCGGAGGAGAGAGGATCTGGGACCTGGAAGAACTGAAGGCAAGGATGCAGGAGGGCAACTTCGATCCTGAACAGTACTACTGGTACCTAGACCTGAGGAAATATGGATCTGTTCCGCACTCCGGTTTCGGTCTCGGGATGGACAGGCTGGTCACGTGGATTTGCGGGCTGCAAACAATCAGGGATGCAATTCCATATCCAAGGACAATAAGGAGAATAAAACCGTAATCTGAGGAGGCAGGGATACTTGAAGAGTTCACTGGTGGACGCACTTTTCGGGAACGAAACCGAGAGAATTCCAGTCTGGTTCATGAGGCAGGCTGGAAGGTACCTTCCCGCATATTCGGCCTTGAAGAAGAGCCTTTCCATCAAGGAGATTGCCGCAGACACCGGGCTCTCTGCAGAGGTATCTTATGCCCCCGTCAGGGAACTTGGCGTGGACGCAGCCATAATTTTCTCCGATATCATGCTTCCCTCGGTCTCCATGGGATTCCAGGTGGATTTTGTTGAGTCAGTGGGACCAATGGTTACCAACCCTATAGAAGACAGGATGCCCCGGTGGGCAACCGGGTATATCCCCTCCGCAGATCACATGTCCGCAGGCAAGTCCATATCCGAATTCAAGAAACGCTATCCACGGGTTCCGGTCATAGGATTCTCAGGGGGGCCAATGACCATCTGCTCCTATCTGTTTGCTGGCAAGTCGGACAAGGATCTTTCTGTGTGCAGAAGGAAGCTTTCGTCAAACCCAGCACTGGTGAAGGAGGCCCTGAACCTTGTTACCGAAGCGGTCCTGAAAAACGTCGCTGATCAAATCCGGCAGGGAGCGGATGCAATCCAGATTTTCGACAGCTGGGCTACGTCTCTGAGCCATGATCCGTTCGTGGATTACTTCTCCAATTTTGCGGGCGTTATTCCCAGTGAGCTTGGAAGCTCAAAGGTTCCTTTCATATATTTCACTTTGAACAGCGCACACCATCTGAAGGAATTCAGGGAATCTGACTATAACTGCCTCAGCGTTGACTGGAAACAGAACCTCAGGGAGGTTGCCGATACCCTCGGCCCTTCGAAATCGGTTCAGGGAAACCTTGATCCCGAGATTGCGAGGGAAGGGGGAGAGAACGCAATTTTCACAACCGGCAGGATACTGGACTCAATGAAGGGGCGGCCTGGATTTGTCTTCAACCTGGGGCACGGCGTCCAGCCGGAAACAAATCCTGCGACTCTCAAATCAATCGTCTCCATGGTGCATCGTTATGGTCATTGATACCGGCCTCCTTTTGATGGCTTATGGCAGCCCGGAAAGGAAAGAGGACCTACTTCCTTACCTTTCGGAGATATATCACGGTGGGCCTGTACCGCAGTACGCCATCGATGAGAACACGAAAAAGTATTCCAGGTTCGGGGGAAAATCCCCTTCAAACGGGATCATAAGAAGTGTAGCAGGAAAACTGTCTTCGCGACTCTCCGGACAAGCGCTGGTGGCACAGGGAAATAAGTACCTGAAACCTGGAATAGGCGATTCCATGGATTATCTGATGGAGTCAGGCGTAGAAAGGGTCGTCGCACTCCCCCTTTTTCCTTTTCCCTCGCACAACGTGGAGAACTCTTACCTTAAGCCAATCATGGAGCATCTGGACGCAAGGGAGGCTGGAGTGACAATCGAGTTCGTAAACGGGTTCCATGACCTGGACTCATTCTCAGGAATTTGGAAGGATTTGGTCGGTCCTTTCCTGGCCAGGCCGGGCAAGACCCTCCTGTTGTATACGGCGCACAGCCTTCCCGTTTCCGGTGATGGGGAGGCGCAGTACGTCGCGGCTCTCAGGGAATCTGCGGAGCGCATTTCTCAGGATCTCGGCGTTAGGGATTTTCAGTGCGCTTTCCAGAGCAGGGGGAGGTATGGTGACAGGTGGCTCGGGCCATCCGTGGAGGAAACAGTCCGGGATGCCAGGGGGAGATATGACAGGATCCTTGCTGCTCCCATTGGATTCTGCTATGACCATATTGAAGTCCTTTATGATCTTGACCTGCTGTTCGGGGGTCTGGTCACGGGATCAGGGATGGAATACCAGAGGGTGCCATTGCCCAATGATTCCGAGGAACTCGTGACCGTATTGGCGAAAGCATCTGGAATAGGTGAAGAAAATGGAAAGCATTAGCGTATTTTGTTACGGAGCCCAGGAAGCATTATCCGAAATTTCGAAGAAAGGCACGCAGAGCGACATTACTCTCCATAACAGGAAAGACGGGGACAGGGTAATAACGTTCCTTGAGCCAAGCAGGTATCCCGAGAAGGTCTCGTCACTGACAGATTCCATATTTCCTTCAGAAGTTGCGCTGGTTGACGGCAGGCGAATGGACAAGTTCTTTGCAGAAGTGGTCGTCGCCCTGGATCTGTTTCAGAAGAGGTCCGGGATAATTCTGGTGGACCAGTACTCGGACACCTCTGCGTTGGGCAGGTTTCTCAAGGGAACATCCCTGGAGAAATATCAGATATTTTCCGGATCCCCCATGGAACTGGTAGATTCAATATGGAAGGTACACAGGAGAGTAGAATCCCCCGACCCGGTTGCGGTGGTTGATCATTCGTTCACCGTGAAGAGCGTCGGGACAGTTGCCCTGGGATTTGTCCTGTCCGGAACCATCACAAAGCACCACGACCTCAGCTCCGCTTATTCGGGTCGGAAGCTGCAGGTACGTTCCATTCAGATGCAGGACGCGGACCAGGAATCAGCCCCACAGGGATCAAGGGTGGGGCTCGCGCTCAAGAACATCAGTCCGGAGGAACTGGAGCGGGGGGAGTTGCTCTCAGAGAGACAGATTGATCCTGTTTCAGGCGGCCAGGTGGAGATGACAGTGCATCCCGCCGCAGGCAAGTTCTCACCCGACAAGTCGGAAATTTTCCTCGCGGATTTCATGAGGTATCAGAGAGGAACGATTGAGAACTCGGTGATCAGGATGGACAGTCCGTTCCATCCCGTCGGGAATACATTCGTGGTCTCCAGGCAATCAGTTTTCCCTAGGGTTTTCTCAAGATGCAGGATTGTTGAATGACGCCACTTTTCTCCTGATCATTTCTGCAGATCCTATATCCCTGCGGATTGCGAATTCTCCGCTTATCCTCTTCAGGGATTCGTCAACCTTTCTGGAGGCTTCCGGGATCGAATCTGCCTGCGCAATGATCGCAAGCGCCCTGGATTTGCTGGTTTTCACTTTGTCCAGGGTTCCGGTGACGGAGGCATAGTAAAGCTCCGCAGAGTCCGCCTTTTCGGCCGGAGAAATAATCAGGTCTGTTTGCCGGGGATTGGTTCCATAGCCCGGAGGCACAACGTACTTCAGGACTGTGGCACGGTTCTTGAAGCGTATTCCAGTTTCAACGTTTCCGTTCACCAGTTTCATGAATATTTCGCCAAGGTCTTCATCCAGCAGGTTTATGACGTTAATGCCTTCCGGGTCGGCAAATCTCGCATTTATTTCTATTACCTTGACGCCGTTCCTGCTTGCCATGAATTGCCCATACATGATTCCAGTGAATGGCCTTCCTTCCATCGACAGCGCGGAAACGATTCTCCTCAATATTCCCATTGCCTTATCCTTCTGGGCCGCACTGACGAAAGGCAGAAGGTGATCTGAATCAGTGATTGATCCCATGCCACCCGTGTTGGGCCCGGTGTTACCCTCGTATGCCCTCTTGTAATCCTGTGCGAGCGGCATGGCAACTATGTCGGATCCGTCGCAGAAGACCTGGAGCGAAAACTCCTCCCCGGTGACTTTTTCCTCTATCAGCACCCTGCCATCCTTGCCAAGGATCTCTTCCGCCAGTTTGATCCCGGACTCTGCGTCAGGAAAATGCTCTCCCATAACGCGGACCCCTTTTCCACCCGTGAGGCCGATGGGCTTGACCACGAATTCATTTCTCATTCCTGAAATTCCCGATCTCAGAGACTCCGAATCCGTGTAAGTCTGGTTCCAGAGGTTTCCTTCAATTGAGTACTTTGCCATAATGGACCGCATGAACTGCTTTGAGGTCTCTATTTCTGCAGCCTTGCTGGACGGAGATGCTACAGGGATTCCCGATAGTGTTAAGGAGTCCACGAGGGGTGTGTCAAGGGCCGAGTCCGGGCTCACAACAGCCAGATCGGGCCGCCAGGCCAAAGACCTGGCATGAATGGATTTCCAATCAGTTTCCCGGACTTCCACGTATTCAGCAGAATTGCGGATAATGGAGGGATTGGCAATGCCTATACAGGAGTACACGGAGTGACCGTAAGATACGAGGTTTCTGACTATTGCATCCTCCCTTCCCCCGCTGCCAACGATCATTATCTTCAAGAGCGTCCTTCTCCAGGCTTCAGCGCGTCCTCTATCTCCTTCGGGGTGATGCCGAAGTACGAATAGAACCGCCTGGTAACCGAAAATATTTCCGCCCTTCCTTCGTGGCGGACCATAATGAGGTGTGCCTTCCTGAACTTGTCCACCGGTTCCTGGAACCGGTTTCCGAATCTCTTTCTCAAGTCAGATTTCATGCACTTTTCCCTGGACGCAATGTAAGTGATCACCTCCAGTTCAGATGGAGAAAATTCAGGCTGAGAAACGGGAACAACCACATCGTTGTATTCCTTTTTCAACTCAATCTTGTAATTCTTACCAATTCTGGTAATGGTAAGCGAAGTGTCTCTCGAGTTGTACGCCTTAACAAGCTTGTGAAGTTCCCTTGACACGTTTGTCTTGTTCTCGCCGAGTATTTCAGAGATGAAAAGCACCGAAATCGGATTCTCGGAAGCATACAGTATGGCCTCAATCTTTGCGGCGAGGTTCATTGTCCTCCATAATCCCGGCTGTAAATAAGGATTCACCGGGTTACGCCACCGGACACGCAGATTTCGCATCGCATGCGAATGGAAACAAGCCGAGTCTTTCAGGCCTCTTTCTATGGAGGTGTGCAAATGCACCTGGACTATTGAAAGAACTATTTAACTTATCCCGCCCTTACTCAATGGATGTTGGACTTCACCTTGCTTGCCTCAAACCTGTTCATCCTTGTCCTGGGGATCTCCATAGTCCTGGACATTATCATGCTCGCAGCTTCGGCACGCGCAAGGATCAGGAGAAAGATGAGAATCCTTTCGGCATTCGTGATTTCTTATCTGGTGATTCTATTCTATCTCATAGCCATAGTAATGAACGTGTTTGGTTACCTGCAGTTCTCAGTGGAGGAGGCATCGGTGTATCTTGTTTTCCTGCTGCTGATAATATTCTATGCAGGAATGATGAGGGGAATCTGACGCTTGAAGGGATCCGAAGGTTTCCGGGGAAGGCTTCTTCGTCTAATTTCTGAAAATCCGGGACTGCACTTCAGGGAACTCCAGAGGCGAATGGAAACTGCCGTAGGACAGTTGGAATACCATCTCTACCAGCTTGACCGGGACGGAAAGATAAGTATCAAGAAGGACGGCCGAAACGTGCGATACTTCTCCAACGAATCCGGAACGATTTCGGACCGAAGGATCGCCTTTTACATGAGGAACAGGTTCTCCCGGGACCTGATCGTCAAGTCGCTGTCCGCAGGGGGAGAATTCGTTAAGGTGCAGAACTCCGGGAAGGTTATTTCACTGGTGAACCAGATGGCAGACGAGGGAGTAATCGAAATCCAGGTTCGTAATTCGCAGACGTTCGTGTCATTGACGGAAAGAGACGTGGTTATGGCATTCCTGAGGAAGTACAGAAACAGTTTTCTCGACTCTCTTGCTTCCGCGATTCTTGGGCTTATCGACGAACCCTAGATCCTGATCTTGTGCCTGCGATAGACTGCATAAGTGGTTGCGATCACAATTGTTCCCAGCATTAGGCCCGTTGTAAGGAATTCTGCATGCTGACGCAGGAAGTTCACTGCAGCAGGCGGGAGGGTAATCGGTACTTTGGAAACCTGCAATCCCGGTATCGAGACGAATGGATCCTGCGTAATCTCGCTATGCCCAATTGCCGGATTCAGGGCAAACAGGAACAGCATCGCAGCATAGCCCGGAGAAATTGGCTTCAGGAATGACTTGGAAGGAATCTGATTCCCGTTGTACGTTACGTTCGGGGTCCACCAGTAAAGCGCCTTTGTTCCAGAGATTTCTGAACCAGGTGCCACCGACAGGCCTTCGCCGGTCCTGTGGTTATATGCGTACGCAATCCTATTAAAGTTGAACTGTGAATTATCAATGGAAGCCTTCAGCGACTGGACCAGAATCACGTATACCCGGCTAATAGGCAGGGAATTGAGTTTGAATACAAGGCTGAACGATATCTCAAGGGTTGACCCGCTGACATTGCTCACATTGGACGTTGTGCTGTACGTGCTGTTTGTGATCTCGAGCGAAGAAATGCTGCCGGTGTACCTGGTCATGTTCACGTACACCTGCGTGGGGAAGTTGAAGATCATATTGGGAGGAATATTGCCATAGAAGAGGTTCTGGAGCAGATCGTCAAGTCCAGGTGACTGGCTGTAATCGAACGGGGCAAGGTTGACCTGGGCTGAATATGAATAATTCCCGCCCACTGAGGTGAGAGACCAGTTTCTGTTATTGAAAGATGCACCAAGCACTCCAAACGATCCCGCTACAATCACGGCCCTATAGGAAACGTTCAGATTGACAACTTTACTGAGATTCACGGTTAAGTTCGGGGAGCTGCCCAGCGTAACCTGTCCGTTGTAATCATACACGCCTGGCATACCTGCAGGTAGGAGAAAAAGGGAGGAACAGATCATAACCAGCAGGAATCTCATCACAACCGTGAAGGCACGGAAATAATAATTGGTTTTTGGTACAAATCCTGTGGGTATTACATCCCTGACCAGGTATCAGATGAATTCTTCTTCCAGATCAAGCAGCACCTGCGTAAGGACGTCCTCAAAGGTGATTCCGGAGAATTCCCGGAGACCTCCTATTTCGGTCCTGAGTTTCGCCACGTAGGTGTCTCCTTCCTTGTCAAATTCGAGGTTGCAAATAAGTTCCTGCATTAGGGTCGTCGCTGAATGGGCACCCCCTAATTATATCTTTTTGATCTGCACTGGGTGCTTGCGAGGTTTACGGCAGTCGCTTCCTCTGCAACGGGGTCTCTGCAGTGTCTGCGATGATCAGATAAGTCTCATTCGATGGCTGCATTCATGCCATTATCAGCGTACTGGCGATTTCTTCACGGGGCTTGAATGATGCGCTGATCTCCTCCCGCCACTCAAGGAGTGGATCCACACTCCGGAAAGGACAAGAACAGATTCAATCAAGAATTTTACCCACGAAAACATAACGGCATGTGATCCTGGTACGCTACTCTGAAATTGGACTGAAAGGTCCGCGGGCACGATCGGACATGGAAAGAATGCTAATGGCAAACATTGCCATTGCCCTGAAGACTGCCGGGATAAATTTCGACTTCCATAGAGATAGGGGCAGGATTTTCATTTCAACGGAAGACGATAACAGGAGCGTTCCCGAGGTAACCAAGGTTTTCGGGGTAAAGTCTGTCTCAGTTGTGAAAGATGTGGCGTTTGCCTCGCTTGCCGATCTCAGTGAAATAGCAGAGCTTGAATTCCGGGACAAGGTCAGGGGAAAGACCTTCGCAGTGAGATCGAGGAGAACGGGATCTCACAAGTTTACCTCGTTGGACATGGACAAGGAAATTGGAAAGAGGCTGCTGCCGTATTCTCGTGGCGTATCGCTGGTCTCACCGGAGGAAACAGCTTTCATTGAGGTCAGGGACGACAGGGCTTATCTCTATTCCTCAGTCATTTATGGTCCGGGGGGACTCCCTATTGGATCCGAGGGGAAGATGACCGCTCTTGTTTCTGGCGGCATAGATTCGCCCATTGCCTGCTGGAGAATGATGAAGCGCGGATGCAAGGTTGATATTGTATTCGTCTCGCTGGCAGATCCCCTGGATACTGGTGCCTTCCTCAGGCAGATCAAGAGGCTCCTGTCGAGATTCGGCCACGGCTATGATTCGCATATTTACTTAGTGAATGGCAGCAGCCTGGTCTCAATCCTCACCTCTGGGCAATTCAAGTACCCCGGGGTTTCCTACAAGAGAATCCTGTACCTCCTCGCACAGGAAATTGGGACTAGGGAAGGATCACTTGGCATAGTAACAGGGGAATCGCTCGGCCAGGTATCTTCGCAAACTCCGGAGAACCTCCTGTCATTGAGTTTCGGACTGCGACTGCCCGTGCATAGGCCGCTGATAGGAATGGATAAGGACGAGATAATTGAGGAATCAAGAAAGCTTGATCTGATGCCCGATGGAAATCTGGGGGAATTCTGCTCCCTATTCTCAGCAAATCCGGCGTTGAGAGTCACCGTTGATCAGCTTCAGTCTGAGCCAATCGACCCATCAATTGTGAGTGATCTGATATCCGCAATGACAAGCATACGCGCTTCCGAGATCGGAAGGTACCTGAGTGATCACGCTTCCAGTGATATTTCGGCTCACGGAGATGCCAGCGATTCCGTTGTCATTGACCTCAGGAGAAAGGAGAAATATGACCAATGGCACTATCCCGGCTCCATTTCCGCAGGACTGACCGATCTTGGGAGACTTTCCGACACCCTTGACAGGGAAAAAAAGGTAATACTGTACTGCAGCAAAGGGCTTCAGAGCGCGCACGCTGCCTCCATATTGAGGAAGAAAGGGTTCAACGCCTTATACACAGATGAGGAGACAATCCGAAGAAGCATGTAATGCTACTTTTTGCCATCCCGTGCGAGTTTGATTGCCGCGTCCACCGCTTCTTTCGGTGTC
>JAMDBT010000025.1 GCA_023487205.1 Thermoplasmatota archaeon | reverse complement strand
AATCGTTACAAGAATTAAATACATTCTACATATGAGAATTCGTGGTATTTGCCATAGATCAGGAGAAGGCATCGAAATTGTTATCTTCGGGAAATCACGCGTTAATTCTCCTGAATGCAGACGAAGCCCACTTTTCCAGAATTTTTGGCAAGCTGGAATTCATCACTGCTGCTCGAGTGATTCTGAAATACTGTAGGGAAAAACCTGTACCTCTGCTCATGGCAAACATGGGAAACAATCCTAAAGTTGAGGATTCACAAACCCTATTCATGGAGTCGAGAAGGAAAGTCAGGCAGTCAAGGGCAACTTCCATATTGGGAAGCAATGAAAAGCTGTTCATTGAATATCGCAGTGTATTGAGGGCTTTTTCAGAATCCAACCCAATTGAGTTATCCCGGGAAAATGCAATCTCCGATCACAGGGTAAGGGAATTTATTGAGGAACACAAGGCAGAGAGGATTTTTGTCCTCGGGTTCGATACGGACGTTGAAGTGCTTCTTACCGTGTCAGGAGTTATTTCCAGTGGTCTAATGCCAATTGTCGTGAGCGATGCAGTGTCATCACCAAGCGAAAGGCTTCATTTCAACGCGCTGGAACTTATGGCGGGCTTTGCTGAGGTTGTCGATAGCAGGGAAATTTCCCTGCATCTTTTCGGTGAGTAGATGAGCCGGATTTTTCCAGTCGTCATTGGAGGAGTTCCCGGAGTAGGCAAATCCAGCATATCTGGCTATGTTGCAAGAGAATTGGGAATAGACCTGGTCATGTCCGGGGACTACCTCAGGGAATTCGCGCGTGGGCTCCCTCTTGATGACAGTGCCGGAAACCTTTCAAGAAGCGTGTACGATGCCTGGAAGGACTATGGTGATCTCACCAACGAGAACGTAGTCAAGGGTTTTCTGGAGCAGTCGATGCTGATGAGCAACGCCATGGTCAAGGTTCTGGAACGATCAATAGCAAACGGCGAGCCCATGATAATCGAGACCCTGTATTTTAGCCCTGAAATGATTCCTGTTGCTTTAAGGAGCAGGGTTCTGCTGGGGTATATCTATATTTCAGACGAATCAGTTCACAGGCAGCGTCTCTTGGAAAGAACTTCCTATACTCATGCTAATTCACCCGGCCAAAGGCTTGCTTCTCACCTGAAGGAGTACCGGATCATAATGAATCATTGCAGGAAGGAGTCTGAGGACCATGATATACGTGTATTCGACAATTTGGACTATCTTCCGACGAGGAAAGCGGTGCTGAATTTTGTGGAGGAAAAGGTTGACAGAAATTGACACTGGAAACCTGAAGGAACTGTCTGCCAAAGTGCACGGAACTATTTCCGAGATGAACGGGTACAGGCTTCCCGTAAAGCACGATCTTTTTCTGGAGGATTCCAGGACCGGGTTCGGCGCCTGTTATCCGATTAAAGCGGTGGAAAAGTTTCTCGGATATTACGATCCTGAATTCAACATTGCCTACAACCCCTCAATCTCATTCAGCACGGACTTTTCTATTTCCACAGCGTTTTGCAGGTATTTGAGCAAGCCGGGAAAGGATTCAATAAGCTTCAACGGAGCAATGGATCCAAAGTACTCTGCGAGATCCGAGAAGGCGCTGCGAAACTTCCGGAAATTGTTTCCGGTTCCCGGGCACTTCCAGTTTGCAGTCAGGTTGAAGAGACGCTACGCCGAAGCGAAAGGATTCAGTGAATCATCGGCGGTGGCAGGGGCAGTCGCGAAGGCGCTCGTTTCTTGCGTATTCGAGGCGAACGCTGCCAAAGATCTGGAATTTGTCTCCACAGTCGCAAGGCTTGTATCTGGTTCCGGTACAAGAGCAGTCTTCAACGGGTTTTCCATCTGGGAATCATTCGCAGGGATGCATCCGGAAGAATCCTGTGCACATCCTCTGCGGGTGGATTCAAGCAAGCTGAATTTCCTTGCGTTTCCCCAACGGGGATCAATAGCGACTTCGAGCGCGCACGGGATTGCGGTCAAGTCTCCATTCTATTATTCATGGATTAAGGAAAAACTGGCTACAGAGAGCAAGTACCTGCAGCATAACCCAACATTGGAAGTACTGCTTGCACGGGGCGTGGAGGACAGTTATCGTCTCCATTCCATACTTCTTTCTCAGGGTGATAACGTGTGGTCAGAGGGAACAGTCAGTATAATCCGGAAGGTCAAGGAATTCAACGCGCGAAACGGTGGACTGTATTCACTGATGGATACTGGTCCATCCGTGGTTGTTGCATCCATGGACAGGAATGTTCTTGGGGAGTTCAGGCAATTTGCTGAAATGCGGTCTATACAGGGTTCAATTCCAAATGCTCCCCCTGACTCTCCGACCAGAAAGCAACTGTCATTCGCAGAAGAGGAATTTGATAATCTAGAAACCAGAAAATGATTCAGGAAAATGCATTCAAGAATATTCCATCAGTCAGCCAGAAAAAGATTGCCGAAGTGAAGATAAGGTTCCAGATTGCGGACGCGTCAGATTTCAATCCGGAGGGGAGCAAGGCTGACACCAGGGCTTCGTGGAGATCGGCATCACAGGCAGCGCTTTTCAGGGATAACTACTCGTGCAGGGTATGCGGGAAATCTGAACTGGACCCAATGCCGTCTCCTTCCCGGGAAAACAGGTTGCATATCGGGGTGGAAGTGCATCACATAATCCCCAGAAAGTACGGTGGATCCGACTGCATGGCGAACCTCATAACCCTCTGTGATTCCTGCCATCGCAAGACATTCTCAACAAAGTATTCAGGCGTGCCTGTGGTGAAGCAGATGACACTATCCTCTGCAGGAGAAAGAATAAACCTGCTGCTTCCGCCTAATTTCCTCAGGGAACAGGGCCGTGCATTCAGGTACTGTGAAATAGAGGGATTCAAGAGAGTCGAGACCCACGCAGGATACGAAGGGGCGATTCAGGATGAAGGCGAGAGAATCAGGACCGGCCTCCTCTCGCTGGCCCGGTCCGGTTACCAGGGTCTGGTATCTGAACTGGAAGACGAGTATTCAGTGAGCGATTACCGGACTTTCTATGTCGTCATCAATGGTGAAACACTCCAGGCAAGGGTTTTGCTATTGGACGGGAACCACTTCTTCATGTGATTAATGTGACCGGCAGGAGATCAGTGCCTAAAGGATGATTTTCTCCGGGTCTATCCTTCTGTCCCTGACCCCAAGATCCTCGGTGTCAAATTCCAGGCCATTGGAGAGCTTGACCTTGCCCTTTCTGGAGTACGCAGCTTCAACCGACCTGCCGATTCCATCACCTTTCAATATCCCGGAACCGCTCGTCCCTGTTGCGATAATCATATTCAGTGACCTGAACACATAGGGCACCTTGTCAATGGTGTTGTAACTGTAATAGCCGGCCCAGGAGGACTGCAGCTTTGCGCTTGAAAAGCTTTGGTAATAGGACCTGATGACCTGGAGCAGATTCATTTCATAGAACGCGTTTTCTGCCTGAGGGTCTTCCACCAGACTGAAGTCTCTCTGAATGTCGTCTGCCACTCCGACCCAGAAAGCTCGTTCCCTGGGGGCAGGTCTGAGGTAGATCCCGCTCTTGGGGAGTATGGTGAATGGGCAAATACCGGAACCGGTGAACCTATCATCGAATACCATCTTCTCAATATTTTCGCCTCCCACCTGGAATACCTGTCTCTTTTTCGGGCGGATGTGACTGTCTATTCCGGTGGGATCCAGAAGCGAGGTGGTCCAGACGTCGGTCGCAATCACGAACCCGTCAGCCTGCATCTCCCTCTTTCCGCTCTTGAGTGAACGGAGAATTTTGTCCTGCCACAGGAAAGGCTCTCCGGGAAAGTCCAGCTTATTGACAGGATCAAGAGAAAGTGACTCCACCTCGAAATTGAAGAAAAACTGAACTCCCATCTTCACGCACTCGTCAAAATAGTGTTTACAAATAAGGTCCGGCTCAATTATGCCGCAATTCTCCCCAAGGACGGCGGACATAATGGTCGGCAGCGACATAAGTTCTGCAGATTCACTGTCCGGGGCCGGATTCAGATAGTTGATTCCCCGGATTTCTTCCAGGTCGATGATCCTGACGCTTGTTTTCTTCCCTATTTCGTCGAAGTGATCTTCTCTAGGATCTTTGTCGCGGAGCAGGAACAGGTACCCGCAGAATTTCATTCCTATGTCAGTTCCAGAATCCTGGATGCTCCTGTAGTACGCGACAGTGCTGTTGGAGAGCTTGAAATTTATGTCAGAGGTGAAAACATCCCTGAATCCGGCAGCACTCTTTCCCGTGTTTCCCTGGCCGTAAGTGGATGCCCTCTCCACAACTGCAAGGTTCAGATCCGGGTTGTATTTCTTGATATAGTATGCTGAAGAAAGTCCTACAATGCCTGCGCCCACAACAATGACATCGTACTTCATTTTGTGGATAGTATTTCAGCGTGAAGAAATATTTGCTGATTACTGAAATTGCGTCCGGACCCCCATATTTAAAATAGACATTTTTAATTATTGAATGATGACAATGGGGGACACCATAATTCTCAGAGTAGCAGAAGCCAATTCCACTGATCCGGGGATGTCGAGAGTCAGGCTGGACGAAGAGTCCCGCGTTGCCATAGGCGCAGAGATAGGCGACGTTGTAGAAATCGAGAAGACAAAGAAAACTGTGGGCAGGGTCTTCAGGGCAAGGACAGAAGACGAAAACAAGGGCATCGTTCGTATTGACGCAGTCATGAGGAACAACTGCGGATCCTCGATTGGGGACAAGGTGAAGGTCCACCGTGTGCAGGTGGAGGAAGCAAAGAGAATCACCCTTGCACCCATAATCAGGAAGGATCAGAGGCTGAAGTTTGGCGAAGGAATTGAGGATTTCGTCCAAAAAGCCCTCATTCGAAGGCCGATGATCGAACAGGATAATATCAGCGTGCCCGGGTTGACGCTGGCAGGTCATTCCGGACTCCTTTTCAAGGTCGTTAAGACTGCACCTCCTAAGCTTCCGGTCGAAGTGGGAGAGCAGACAAGGGTTGAGATCAGGGAAGAGCCTGCCTCTGAACTACTGGAAGACGTTTCGAGAATCAGCTATGAGGATATTGGAGGCCTTTCGGACCAGCTGTCAAGGGTCAGGGAAATCATAGAGCTGCCTCTGAAGCATCCGGAACTGTTTGAGAGGCTTGGAATCCATCCCCCCAAAGGGGTTCTCTTGCACGGCCCCCCAGGGACTGGTAAGACCCTGATTGCTCGTGCCGTTGCAAACGAGTCCGGTGCGAATTTCATCTCAATCAACGGACCGGAAATAATGAGCAAGTATTATGGGCAAAGCGAGCAGAAACTGAGGGAAATATTCACCAAGGCAGAGGAATCCGAACCGTCCATCATTTTTATCGACGAGATAGACTCCATTGCACCGAAGAGGGAAGAAGTTCAGGGAGAAGTGGAGAGGAGGGTGGTGGCGCAGCTCCTCACGCTTATGGATGGCCTTAAGGAAAGAGGGCATGTAATTGTAATCGGCGCTACAAACAGAATTGATGCCGTGGACCCAGCTCTCAGGAGGCCAGGGAGATTTGACCGGGAAATAAACATAGCCGTACCGAGCAAGGGTGGAAGGAAGGAAATTCTCTCAATTCACACTCGCGGAATGCCCATGGGACTGGACGAAACAAGAAAATCTGAATTCCTGGACGAGATTGCAGACGTAACTTATGGTTTCGTTGGGGCCGATCTGGCAGCGCTTGCCCGGGAATCTGCAATGAATGCTTTGCGCAGATATTTGCCGGAAATTGATCTGGACAAGCCCATCCCTGCGGAGATCCTTGAGAAGATGATGGTCAGGGAGGAGGACTTCATGGAAGCACTGAAGGCCATAGAACCCAGCAGCCTCAGGGAAGTCACTGCCGAAATCCCTAACGTGAAATGGGACGACATAGGCGGCCTGGATTCGGTAAAGACAGAATTAAGGGAGGCTGTGGAACTGCCGCTTCTTAAGCCGGACGTTTTCAAGAAACTCGGGATTAGGGCCGCGAAGGGATTCGTTCTCTACGGTCCGCCGGGAGTAGGCAAGACGCTTCTTGCGAAAGCCGTTGCAACGGAAAGTAAAGCAAACTTCATCTCCGTGAAGGGACCGGAAGTTCTGAGCAAATGGGTCGGGGAGAGCGAAAAGGCGGTAAGGGAGATCTTCAAGAAAGCCAAGCAGGCCGCACCGTGTATTGTCTTCCTCGACGAGATAGACTCAATTGCGCCAAGGAGAGGGTCTTACGGGGATTCGGGAGTTACTGAGAGGATTGTGAATCAGCTCCTGACTTCGCTTGATGGAATCGAGACCCTGCAAGGCGTGGTTGCAATAGCAGCCACAAATCGCCCGGATATGGTGGATTCTGCACTCCTTAGAGCAGGCAGGTTCGACAAGATTGTCTACATCCCGGCTCCTGACAGGGAGAGCAGGGCGAAGATACTGGAAGTTCATACCAAGAAAATGCCGTTGGCCAAGGATGTGGATATGGGATCTATCGCGGACGAAACAGAAGGGTATGTGGGAGCAGATTTGGAGAACCTTTGCAGAGAGGCTGGAATGTTCGCCTACAGGGAGAATCCCGAAATCTCTGAGATTTCACAGAGGCACTTTATGGACGCTCTCAAGGTAATCAAGCCATCGGTGGATGCGGAAGTGATTAACTTCTACCAGAATCTGGCGCAGAATCTTGGAAAGACGATAAAGGAGCGAAAGAGAGCAGTCGAGGACTTGGGACTCTATCAGTAGGAGTACATCTCCTTACTCTCATCCTAAACTGTCACTTTGGGTCCTAATACGAAGGCATGTCAAGTCCAAGAGTGAACCACTTCTGGCCTTCTGTCGAGTGAGGTTTAAATAGAAAGGCTTTACCTGATGTAGATACGACAGGACATAGTATGAAGCACATGAAGGTGCACCGTACTGCTTCGCTGAGCGTTTTTGCATCTGGATTAAATTTAGAAAAACACAATCGATTGTGCAACCGGTGGTATCAAGTTTCTCCAGAGAATTAGAGAGGTCAACCAATTCGCGTTAAGCGCTTCGCCGCTTGAAAATCGATCTAGAACCAAAGTCCTTACGTATGGTTCCTCTGTCCCAGCGTCTTCTCAAGTTTGCGGTAGCTTTCCTATACACTCGGAAATACCAACTAAGAGGAGTCTGAAATGGAAGTGGAGGTTTTCGAACAAGCAGAAAAGAACGAAACCTCGACAATTTTTTCAGAATGGGATCTTAACTAAGGTGCCGTTGGAACATCACAATTATGATGCTGATAAGGCCTGGTTGAAAACGTTCTTTAAGGCGGAGCAGCCTTTTTCTGGAAATCTTATAAATTGATACCCAAAGTCGCAAGTTCAGTGGATATGAACTCCCTAGAGGTCAGAGCCAACGATAGGCAACCGAAATACTGACGCGAGTATCATTTCCAAATAGTTTTATCAAGAGAGCAGATGCCTACTTCACTCATGACTGGACAGTACTTCTCCGTTCTGGTTGGCAAGGACGTTTCTTTTGTCTCGGGCGAACACTTGGGAACGGTGGTAGACATGATATTCCAGACTGAAAGGGGAACCGTGGAAAGCCTTCTAGTTAAGCCGGCTGATTCAGTGCCGGTGAAGGGTTTTCAGAAAGACAAGAACGGTTTCTACGTGATTCCCATGAGGTCAGTTTCTTCCATCAAGGACCTGATTATAATAGACAACCAGAAGCGATAATGCATCACGTGGGAGTTCGTGCCGCCTCGGTCACGTACCTGAGCACGCCTGCGATACCGCCGAAAGCCTTCTTCAGAAGGAGGCCCTCCTCGCTTCCATCTGAAATTAGTTCTACTCTCGCACCCGAATTTTCCGCCAGGCGATAGAGTGTTTCAACAAGATCCTCCTTGGAGTCAAGGTTCATTGGCGAACCGCACTTATTGCAAGTCAGTTCAGCTTTCTCAGATTCGGTATCCGATCGGTTCCCGCAGGATGGGCAGACAAAGTGATATCGGGACTTGTTCAGCGCCTCAGAGATCAGTACCAGGTCTACCCTTTTCTCCTTTAGGGCACCTACTAGGGAAGCCTCACCATACACTGAAAGGCCTCCTGTGGGTTTCTTTACCTCCATCAAAAATCTGTTTACCAAATCCCTTTCCTTGGACACCTGCAGATCCTTCATTGTATCGGAAGCCTTCTCGACCAGCTCCCGGAGCCCGAATTCATCCGTATAGCCCACATCAAAAGGAGTTGCAACCTTGTCCTTGATCTCGTTCCTCAGATAATCCCGTTCAAGGAAACGGTTCTTTGTGGAACCCGGCCCGCCTAAAAAAACCCCCCTGATCGCCTGGATCTTTGGCATGAATGCGTTGTTCGCAAGCTCCCCTATCTTCTTGAAAAATTCATGGACAGCTATCTCAATCAGCCTTTCATATCGTCGCGAGGACTGCCCTCCCTGATATGTCTTGCTGGGGACAAGCGATTGCTCGTTTGTTACAGTCTGGATGATAGTTCCGTTCAGGAAGCCGATGGTAGCTTCCTTCCTGTCAATTACGATTAGGCCGTATATCTCCTTGTTTTCCAGTTGCACTTCAAGCTGCTCTATGTGGAAAGTGGAGTCGCACTTGTACATGAAGGTCTGGATCGGTTCCGGAGGCTCAATAATCTGGGTAAACATCTCCGTCTGGTCTCCTCGTGTGGCAACATGTCCAACGAAGAACACAAGCCCGGTTTCCGGGGGAGACTTGTAGTACTTGAGCCTTGACATTATCGATTCAATCGCAGCCAGAACATTCTTTCTGGTCGACTTGGACTTTATGTTGCTTGAAGTGGAATATTCCTCCCTCAGGTACTGGACAACGTCATAAATCTGCCTGGACGGCGGAACGTACAGGGAGATAAGCTCCGTGCCCCTGCCCCGCTGAGATGATATCTCATGCAATGCTTTGCTGAATTCGTACCTTCGCAGTTGAATATCATCCGGTGCCATGAGTTCATGGAAAATTTATATCCATATATAACGTTAATCTGACGTATTCTATGGAGTCCGTAGTTATTTCACTCGGCGGATCAATAATCAGTGGGGATCCGCTAAATGTCAAGTTCTTGGGAGAATTCTGCAGGGAGATATCGAAGTTCGAGAAGAAGACGAGATTTGGAATCGTGGTTGGCGGTGGCAAGCTTGCCAGGAATTACATTTCTTCCCTTCGAGTCCTGAAGGTCAATGACCATGTGCTGGATGAAATAGGCATTCACGCCACCAGAATGAATGCTCTTGCGACAGCGACTTTTCTCAAGGACGTTAACCACAGGATACCTACCAGCATTAACGACGCAGCCGAACTAATGAATCTTTACTCCTATACGGTGATGGGGGGAACTGAACCGGGCCATACAACGGATACCGTGGCTGCTTTACTTGCCGAGAGGGTCGGCGCCAAGAAGCTGATCAACGCGACCTCCGTTGACGGCGTCTATTCTGACGACCCAAAGAAGAATCCTAATGCGAAAAAGATCCTGAGGCTTTCCCACGACGAGGCAATTTCACTTTCGCTAAAAGGATCCATCGGAGCGGGCCCAAGCGTTTTCATGGATCTCACATCGCTGAATATAGCAAAGAGGTCTAACATCGAAATATACGTGATCGATGGGTCCCGCGTGAGTGAATACGGAAACATACTTGAAAATGGAAAAACCAGCGGGACCCTGATCAGCGGTTAGCTTTCGCGGGCTCAATCGCTATTCCGATCCTGATTCCGTCTATATCCCAGTCCCTGGAGGTACCGGATTTACCCCTGCCCAGGTGCGTGGAAAGGGTTTCCTCGGAAATCCTCTTCGCAAATTTCTCAATGCTCTTCTCCATCTCAGGGGATTCTGTATCGTATTCAGTGGATATCTTCTGGTCATAGTCCAGATTCATCTCCTTTCGCATGACCTGTATCCTGCGGATTATCTCCCTGGCCAGCCCTTCGTAACCCAGATCTGTGTCAATTTTAACGTTCAGGAATACTTCCTCCACGAACCTGCCAGTTCCACGGACATAGCCGTCTGCGGGAACAGTTTCGATCTGCATCATGTCTGGAGTGACAGTAACACCGTCGAATTTTAGGGACTCTCCCAGGGCCAATTTCCCGCAAATCCCCTCAGAATTAATCCTGACATACTCCTGGAAGTCACGCAATCGGCTCTTCAGGATCGGTGCCACCTTTTCCAGTACCGGTTTTGCAGCCCTTTTCACGGGTGCTTCGCCCGTTGAAATGAACCTGACGGTCTTGGCATTAAGATCGGGGATCAGCGAATCAAGCAGTTTGTCGGGAAGCAGTTCCTTCGACACGACCAGGATTTCGCTTACCGGCTGCCTGCCCTTGATCTGGTTTTCCTGCCTGAGCCGCCTGGCGATTTCCAGCACCTCTATTCCCGCAACCGTGGACTTTTCCAGATCAGCGTCGATCAGTGATGCATCCGGGACGGGGTACCCTTCAAGGTGTACAGACTTCTTGCTGCCGTCTATAATCGTGTACAGGTAGTCGGAAAAGAACGGGGTCAGGGGAGCCAGCATCTTTACGATTGCGTCAACAGCAAGAAAGAGGGCGAAATAGCTGCCCTTCTTTTCCTCGGTAAGCGGTCCAGACCAGAACCTGGATCTGGATAGCCGAAGATAGAAATTGGACAGTTCTTCTATGAACTCCTGCATTGCGCTCAGCGCGTTGTGTGCGAGAAACAAATCCATCTCCCTGGCACAGTCGCGTATCAGGGAATTAAGCCTCGAAAGGAGCCATCTGTCCAGTATGTTCTCCGGACTTCCGCCCATGGAATGATGGTAGCCGTCAAGGTTGGCATTTGAGGAGTAGAACTGGTAAACATTGAAAAGAGTCTGGAACGTTTTCCGGCTTAGCTCATCAATCGCCTTGTAATCGATAACCTTAGGCTTCCACGGAGCACCGTTGAGGAGGAACAGCCTCACGGGATCCGCGCCAACATTCTCCAGCATGTCCGCTGCCCAGATCACGTTTCCAATGCTCTTGCTCATCTTCCTTCCTTTCTCGTCAAGGACAAATTCATTGACCAGGCAGTTCGAAAATGCAATTTTGCCAAAAAGCAGGATCCCGAGCACGTGAAGCGTGTAGAACCATCCCCTTGTCTGATCTATTGCCTCGGAGATGAAATCCACGGGTAAGCCTGAATCGGGGGAAAACCCATCTTCAAACGGATAATGAAGTGCAGCGAAGGTAGCGCAGCCCGCGTCAAACCAGGTATCAAGGGTATAGGGTTCCCTCGTCATATTCTCTCCGCATTTCTCGCACCTGAAATGCACCTCGTCTATGTACGGCCTGTGAAGATCCTCCGGATCGGTGCCGCTTAGGTCTTTTAACTCCTTCCGGCTTCCGACTACCCTGTAATGGCCCTTGCTGCAGGACCATATTGGCAGGGGCGTTCCCCAGTACCTGTTTCTGCTAAGGGCCCAATCTTTTGCTTCCCCCAGGAAGTTCCCAAACCGTCCATCCTTCAGGTGATTCGGTATCCAGTTGATTTCCTGATTGTGACTGGAAAGGAGTTCCCTCGTCTTGGATACAAGGATGAACCAGGTGTCCAGGGGATAATACAACAGGGGGGACTTGCAGCGGTAGCAGAATGGGTAAGTATGCTTGACTTTGCCAGACTTGAACAGTGATCCGTTCTTTTTCAGATATGCGATTATTTCCGGGTCTGCATCCTTGACGAATTTCCCGTTCCATGGCAACCCGGGTTCTGCGTATTTTCCCGATGAGTCCACAGGGTTGAGTATATTCACGGACTCCCGTTTTCCAACGTCAAAGTCGTCCGCTCCAAACGCCGGTGCAATGTGCACAATGCCAGTTCCTTCGTCTGTACCGACAAAGTCTCCCAGAACGATCTTAAAGGAACCGGCGGGGGCATTAAGGAAAGGCACCAGTTGCTCGTATCTCAGTCCGGCGAGGTCCTTCCCCTTGAATTTCTTCACTATTGTGGCTTCATCCCCAAGAATGGTCTTGGCCAGAGACTCGGCAAGGTACAGTTGTTCTCCCTTTACCTGGCAAAGGACATAAGTGATTTCAGATCCTGTCGCAAGGAACTGGTTCGAGGGTAGTGTCCAGGGAGTTGTGGTCCAGACAAGAAAGTACCTCCCTTCCGATCCGGATTCCCGGAATTTCACGAATACAGACGGGTCAGAGGTTTCATCATAACCCTGGGCTACCTCGTGCGAACTCAGCGATGTTCCGCACCTGGGGCAATATGGAACGATCTTGAAGTCTTTCTTGAGCAGTCTCTTCTCGGATAATCTCTTGATTGCCCACCAATCGCTTTCCATGTACTCCGGGTTCAACGTGGCGTATGCATCTTCGTGATTGACCCAGTACCCAAGTTTTCGATCTACTTCTTTCCATTCATCTATGTACGTGAATACTATTTTTCGGCAGTATGCATTGAAATCCCGGACTCCCAGGGCCTCAATCTCCTTCTTTGAGTTAAACCCGAAGTGTTTTTCCGCCTCTATCTCAACGGGCAAGCCGTGGCAATCCCAACCGCCTACTCTCCTCAGGACGTCGAAGCCGCGCATATAGGCGTATCTGAGGGCGGAGTCCTTCAGGGCTCGAGTCATTGTGTGGCCCACATGCTGGCGTCCGTTCGCGCCCGGGGGGCCCTCCAGGAAGATGAATTTCTTTCCTTTTCTGCCGGGCTTATACATCGTCTCTTCAAGACCGATTTCATCCCATCTTTGCAGCACTTTTGCGCCGATTGCCTTTATGGACTCC
>JAMDBT010000018.1 GCA_023487205.1 Thermoplasmatota archaeon | reverse complement strand
TGCTTCTTGTGCTATGCAAGTTCCAAGGTCACTAAAGTGCAGTCTCCGCCAAATGTGCTTAAGATAATTGGGTGGGCACTGGAATCGGCCATGACTTGCGGACAGGCATTTCGGTCGTGTTTGATCATGTCGGGAAAACTTGGAACAGCCCCACAGACTCCAGTCAAAGCGACGCCAGACCTTAACCATAAAGCACCTTCATTCACTTATGCTTAGAGGGAACCGTTTCATGGGCACCAATGAATCGATGCGCTTTAACCCTGCCTTGATGGCCCCCTCTCTGTCTGTAATTGAAATGTTCGGTCATGCACCTTTCCGTTGCTCTCCAGGAGATTGGCCAGCTTGATCTCGAAGCCTCTGGACTCCATGAAGTTGTAGAGCGGCTCATAGAATCCTATGGATTCCTTGGCAGACCCATCGTCCTGGGAGCTGCCGTCAAGGAAATCTCCCATCCTGTTGAATCTATTCTCTATCTCGCCCTTTCTCACAACGTTTCCGTCATTATCCAGTGTAGTGCAGAGAATATTTCTTGTCGAAATGTCCATTCCAGTACACGTGGGACTACCACCTCTTGGCAGTGATCTCACAATCGTATAGGCGATAAGATTCTCTGGTACGGCTACGTCAGCCTCTTAAGCATACCATCGGGAGCGTTCATCTGCTAGAGGTAAAATGCTCTATTGTTGCCCGAATGCCTTCTTCAAGCGAGACCATTGGTTCCCAACCAAGTTGTCTCATCCTGCTGATGTCCGCAGCTCTTCTTGCAGGGTCATGCTCCGGAAGCGGAAGGAAATCAATTCTTGAACCAGATCCGGTCAATCGCACGATCAACTCGGCAAGGTCTATTATCCGCGTTTCCCTGTCGCTTCCCACATTGTATACACTTCCGGGTTCGCCTTTTCTGATCAAGAGATCTATGGCGCGTACCGTATCGCTCACGAACGTGAAGGATCTAGTCTGCCTGCCGTCCCCATACACAGTGAGCGAACTTCCAGAAAGCGCCTGCTTGACAAATCGGTCAACAACCCTTCCATACAGATCGTCCCCTCTCATTCTGGGTCCGTACGTATTGAAGAACCTGACTATTATTGACTTGAGGCCATGCTGCCTTTCATACGCCTTGACCAAACTCTCCCCAAATCTCTTTCCTTCATCATAGGGGGACCTGGATCCCGTAGTGCTCACAGACCCCAAGTATTCCTCTGAAGTTGGTACCGTCGCAGGATTTCCGTAAATTTCTGAAGAGGAAGCGTACAGATACAGACTCTTGCCCTTCAAAGCTATGTTAATGAGATTGTTGTTTCCAAGAGAGTTTGTCAGGGCGACATTCACGGGATAAGTTTCCCATTCCTTCCTGCTGGCCCTGCTTGCGAGGTTTACGACTGCATCGAACCTCTCGTCGGTACGGAATTGCGAGACTTCAGAGTCAACCAGTCGAATGCTACGTTCCAATTCAGACAAATTTGTCCTGGTGCCGCTTGAAAAATCGTCCACGATCAGTAAATCGTGACCGCTGGAGGAGAGAAGTTCACAAAGATGTGATCCTAGGAACCCCGCGCCTCCAGCCACAAGAATCTTGCTCAAAGTCGCCCCAGTCCGTGATACTCAAATCCGATGCGCTCTGCCTCTCTCCGCTCAATTATTCCTCTCGTGTCGACGATCACGGGGTTCCGTGCCATCAGTTCTTTGATTCGCTCTAGATTAAGCGTCTTGTATTCTCCGTGGTCTGTCAGCAGCAGAAGAACGTCCTTTCCCTTGAGGTCTGAATAAATGTCGCTCCCGTTATGAATCGATGGAGACTTGACATACGGATCCGAATAGGAAATCAAGAACCCCGTTTTCTCAAGAATTGCACTTATTTCCTCAAAAGTCGAATACCGGGTATCGTCCGTGTCGCCCTTGAACGCTAGACCCGCAACAAGAATGGACCTTCTTCCATTGCTGAATCTCGAAACGATCTCCGCAACACGTGAGGGCATATTTCTGTTGACTGTTTTCGCGGCATTTACCATTTTCAGCTCCAAGCCACGCGTTTGCATGTTCTCTCGCAGAATAAACGGATCCTTGTTCAGGCAGGATCCACCCACTCCAGGGCCGGGAAGCAGAATGCCCGCATTTCTGGGATAATCTCTCTTTGCAGCTGAGATAACCTCAAGAACATCTACGCCAATCGCTTCAGACATCAGCGCAATTTCATTTGTCAATCCAAGGAAAACGTACCTCGAGTAATTATCAACCATCTTAACCAATTCTGCGGTTGTGGCATTTGAAACCCTTGAAATCGTTCCACCTAGAGACGTAAGAATCCTCTTCGCAACCCCATAGGTACGATCATCCGATGCGCCAACTATTTTGGGAAGTTCTTGGAAGTCTTTCACTGCACGTCCCTCGATCATCCTTTCAGGCGAGAACGCCAGCCCAATTTCGGACGGTACCTTGAATCCGATTGACTCAATAAAATCCTTAACCATGCCTTCAGTCGTACCCGGAGTAACTGTGGATTTCAACATTACCACGTCATCAGATTTCAGAGCATTCTTGATGTCGCTCAAGGATGACAGGAGTTGCGAAAAGTCTACCTTGTCAAGGTGCTCATCGTAAGGCGTTCCAACGGTGATAATCTTGACATCAGTTGCCCCGAGTTCACCCGGGTTCGAAGTTACCGTTAGTTTGCCAGAGGACAATGCGTTCTGGAGCAATTCGGGAAGTCCGGGTTCGCTAATCGGAACTATTCCTGCTTTCAGGCTTTCGACTCTCTTGACATCACGATCATAGCCCATGACCTGAAACTCTCTGGCTAGCAGTGCTGCGAGAGGAAGCCCAACATACCCCAACCCAATTATTCCTATTTTCACAGAATCGCTCACCCCTCTGGAGGAATCACCCTTCTGTTGTTTATCATGAATTTCTCGGCTTCCATATAAGAGTCAATGGTTCCGACGTCCCACCAGTAACCAACCTCCGACACAAAGCCGTACAATGCTCCTTCCCTGGCAAGTCTCGGGAGGAACTCTTGCTCAAGTCTGAATTTCCTTACCGGAAGGTAATCGGGTCTCATCTCGATCAGCTTCCTATCAAGGATGTAAAACCCCGTGTTCACCTTGGCTGGTAGTTTCTCGTCCGTAGCTGCCTTTTCCTTGAATTCCGTAATCAAACCGTCCGAGTCCATGCGAATTCTTCCAAATCTCTTCGCCTCGTTGAGATCGTCTATCTCGAACACGGAAATAGTTGAAAGCGGTTTGTTCTTCTTATGAAATTCGTACATTTCGGATATTTTGATGTCGGTGATTAGATCGCCGTTCATTACTACAGTGTCTACAGGACTTGAGATTTCTTCAAGAGCAATCGACAGGTCGCCTCCAGTTTCCCATCCGAGTCCCTTCAGCACCTTGACGTCCTTGATCCCAGTTTTTTCTACGTACCTCTCTATCATCTCAATGTTCTCTGACGCAACGATGTAGGATGTCTCTATGTCCAATCCATCTAGGTTCCTCAGCAGATAGCTAACCAAAGGGACCCCCCGGACGGGAAGCAGAATCTTTGGAATATAGAAGGAAAGAGGCCTAAGTCTAGTTCCCCTGCCTGCTGCCAGAATTATTGAAATCAATCCGGATGTGATTTGGCGAGATCAAATAAACTTCACTCCCTGCACCCACAATCTAATGAAAGATTCAACCCGGTGACCGGGGATATAGTCGATAAGGTAAGCTATTGTTTCGGAATGGTTGCAACCATTCATCGGGAAGTAATAAATTGAAGGCAACTATTCTCGCAGGATGTCATGAGCCTGAGAATCGCATTCGTACGGCGCTTGGTATCTTCCCTAAGTCTCGAGCTACAAAATCATGATGGGAATGCCGTTGAATCTTTGAAGACAAGCTGGAGATGCCACTAATATGAGGATCTTATTCGTTCCAAACAGGGACCCGGATGGCATTGGCGATATGTTGTATTCTGGTTTGCACAAGATTCCCTCCGTGGCGCTCCATGAGTTCCCCGCAAAACAGACATATCACGCAACCAGCAAGTCCAGATTCGACAGGGCCAGACCGTTCTGGCTGGTGCAGACGTGGGGGACAGAGAATGTAATTCCCGACCTTGATTCCGTGGATTTTGACTCATACGATCACATCATTGTGAATTCGCCTTGGTTTGATCCCGAGGAGGTCTTTCCTGCAGTGATAAAGAGAGCAGCAAAAAGGATGGTGTTCATCGATGGCCACGACGATCCGTTTGTGAGACGTGCTGTTGATGTCTCTACCCATTACTTCAAGAGGGAAATCCTCGGACCCGTCGATCTGGTGAAGTGGTCCCTCAGCATGCGGAACGTGAAGAAGTTCTACTTTCTTTCAAAGTATGCCGCGATTCATGGTCGATTCAATTCTCCTCAAGTCTTTTCCTCAAGAAGATTGTATCCCATTAACTTCAGCGTGGTTCCCCACGAGTTTCCCAATAACATTGAAAGAGATATAGACGTGTCTCTCTTGGTAACCCCCTACACAAGATTCCGGAAGAGATTTTCAGCCGTATTTGAGAGCGTCGCTAAGAGAAACGATCTCAAGTACGTAAGTGCGCCGGGAAACCTAGCTCCCACCGACTACATCAAGACAATTTTGCGGAGTAAAGTGATTGTTTCTGTTCCAGGATCCAGCTACGACATATTTCGCTACTGGGAGGTTCCGTTCTACGGGCGTTGCATGATGTCCTTGAAACTCCCCATAACAATCCCCAATAACTTCATCGATGGTGAGTCTGCTGTTTTCTTCCGCGGCACATCAGACTTTGAGACCCGGTTAATCGGAATTCTCAGAGGAGATCAATACGAGGAAATTGCTAAGAATGGGCATGTGCATTTCAACAGATACCACACGGACGTGAAACGAGCAGAGCACGTTCTATCCGTTCTTAAAGAATCGGACTGAGTCCTTTAGAACGAAAAGGCCTCCAGCATCCTCATACTCGTTATCGCCTCCCCTTTTGACCCTATTATTCCAAGAGTAAATTCGCAATCTATCCTCGGTTTGTGCCAACGGAATAACTCGATTGTCATTTTTCGAGGTGACCAATCGACGCGGTTCCGAAGGAGTGTCTATCGTAGTGAACTGATGATCTAAGATCCTTTTTCGTACATTGCCGCGGATGAGGAAAGATTCCTGAACGCAATGGAAACGGACCCTCCCAACGGACAGAAATCCTAAGATATGCAATATATCCGACAAAAAAGTCAGGGGCCAGCAACCCTTTCCGTTGTGGTGACACGATCTCCCGCACCTGACGATCTTGGGCTATTCTCTATTATGATCCGTTGCTCCAAAAAGACCTAGAGCGTCCCTCTTCTTCTCCAAACTACGTTTGCCGCCGCTACCATTGCCAAAGTTGCACCAGATCCCACAAGCCCACCTAAGAAGAATGCAAAATAACCGAATCCGGGCGTCGTGGTTGTGTTTGTTGCCAACGGGGTTCCTGTTAAGTTTGGTGAGAACTCGGTGACGCTATTGGATAATTCGTTGATTACAAAAAACTTACCGTCGAAGGAGTCATAGGCAAGGTCGTAGCATGAAGTTCCCACAGGCATTCTCTCAAGTATGGTTTCGTTTGCAATAATCACAACCCCTGAAATCCCGTCAGCGACAGCGACATACACCAGATCTACATACGGATCATAGTACGGTCTGCTGCAAAATGCGCTTCCAAGGTTTACGACTCCAATCACTGAATTACTGGTTGGGGCTATCAAAGAAATGCTTCCGGAAACCGAGTTCGCGACATAGATTTCCCCGTTGATCGGATCATATGCATCTCCACATGGCTAAATTCCAACGGTTATCGTGGAAACAACAGAATATGAGCTGGTATTAATCACTTGAACTATATCGTTGTAGTGTGGTCCATCTTCCGTGAAATACAGATAATTCTTGAAGAGAGCCACTGACGGGGATCCTCCGTTGCCAGACAACGGGATGGCATCGACGATGGTTTCATTTCCAGGATTGATAACGAGCAAATCCGGCGAGCTTGAGGTCGCAGCATAAACCATGCCATTGTAGGGATCAAAGTAAACGTCCAAAGGATAATAATAAGGGTTTGTGGAAATATTTCCGATAAGCGTGTTCGTCTGTGCATCTATTAGAGATATCTCATCGATCTTGTCGTTTGCAACGCCTCTCGGAGAGCAAAGGCCGTTGCAAGGAACAACTCGATGGGCGACTTCGAGCCTAAGGTTGTGCCCCGGCTTTATCGTATCAGAAATCTCCAATGGGTCGAACGAATATTATTATGTGAACTCATAATAAACCTTTCGAATGTTGGGAATCCGGTCAAACAGTTCTCTTGGCTTGGACGCCATTTTCCAGTATACCGGTTCCGGCGTTCAACTGTTTTCCGGAACAATTTTCTATATAATAGTTGCGAGACTCTTCAACGTCTACAATGTTGGGGCAATCACTGCCGTTGCCGCAATACTTGGTTTGTTCAGCATTGTTTTTTCATTTGGATTGGGGTCCGCTGCACAGCACTTCACTTCATACAACATCGGGCGGAAGGACTTTGCTTCCGTAAGAAGGACTCTGTATCAGATCATAGGTATCGGCACTCTGCTTTCGGTTCTTGGTTTATCAACGCTCTTTCTGTTGAGTCCGGAGATTTCAATACTGTTCTTTCATTCGTACTCATACACCTCTTTGGTAAGGCTTTTGAGCGTACTCTTGTTCGGGACGGTAATCACGGGAGTCCTGAATGGTGCAATCCTGGGGATGCAGTACTTCCGCCTTTCCGCCCTAATAAACATTATAATGTGGGCGGTCTATTACTTTGGAACCATCACGCTGGCCTTCTTCATCCGGTCCGTGGATATGATCGTGCTCGGATGGGCAATCGGGATATTCTTGGGCGTGTTTGCTGAGGGCTTTATCGTTGTCGGAATGATACGCCGTTATCCAAAGGGGAAAAACATTTCGCAGAGCGGGTATCTTGTTCAATATTCCTTCCCAATCCTGGTATCGGGTCTGCTCGCCTATGGGTCAAACAACATCGACAGGCTCATTGTAGACTTCCTGTCGGGGCTGAGTCACCTTGGAGTCTATAATTACGCTTTGCTGGGGGCTTCCGCAGTGGCAACGATTGTTGGGCCGTTCAACAACCTTCTGCTCCCAAAGTTTTCCGAACTGGTCGGGGGCGGGAAGAGGGCAGAAATCGGGATGCACGTTAAATCATCGGCAATACTCCTTTCATCGATATTCGTGCCCATAGCACTTGGAGCCGCAGCCCTGTCCCCAGTCTTTATCACCTTACTCATTGGGACCTCATACCTTGGAGCGGTGTTGCCGCTGATGATTATACTTTTTTCCGCTGCAATATTCGTCCCCCAGAACAACCTGCTCAGCATTGCGATTTCTTCGGTGAGAAGAACCAAGGTCTTTGTTTATTCTACCGTTACGTCGCTCGTGGTTAACGCAGCGTTGTCGGTTCTCCTGATTCCAACTTTCGGGCTAATTGGGGCTGCAATAGGATATTCTTCTGTTTATGCGGCCACATTCCTCGTACAGTACTATTTCGCAAGGAATGAGGACATTGCATCTTTTGACCTGACAGGCGAAGTGAAACTGTGGTCATCTGCCCTGATAATGCTTTTGCTCGTCCTTTTGTGCGAATACGAGTTTGGCCTTTCCCTGATGTTGCTGATCCCTTACGTGATTATTGGCGCTGGCTCATACCTGCTTATAGCCAAGTTTCTGAAAGTCTTCAGCAAGGAGGACAAGAATTTTGTACTGTCCATTTTCCCCGAGAATTATAAGCTTGTCAAGAGGCTAATCTCATTTTTCATACTTCACTGAAGCATTCCATCATAATCCGGTGACTGTCGATGGTATCGTCCCGCAGTCTCTCTTTCAGATAGACGTCAGGGAATTCCAGTCGCAGCCGATCAGGGGATTCCGTTACATGGCTGGAGAATAAAGGATTGGTTATCCAGGGCATTCTACGGTAAAAGAAGCGAAATGCAACCTAATTGTGTCCGATGACTGGTATAATTGCGGGGGAAATGTGTTTGTTTAACTTCTCCATAGTTACTAGCCAAGAGAATTCAGCGGCTCTGACCACGCATTCCCTCGCCTCTATCTTGATCTCCCTGGTGTTCCACAGATGGACGGCTTCGTCATGCAACTTTCCCCTGTTTACAAGCCATCCGGTCTTACCATGCAGGACAGTTTCGGACGGCCCCTGGTCATTGTATGTAAGTACCGGCGTGCCGCAAGCCATGGACTCTGTGGGCACCAAGCCGAATGGCTCAACCGTGAAAGGGAACACAGTAAAGAGGGCGTTGCTGTACAAGTTCCTGAGCTCAGAGTTGGTAACCTTTCCAAGAAACTCTATACCATTGTTCCAGTCGCTAACGTTAATTCCAACTGGCACCTTGGACCCGAATGCCTTGATCTTAATTCCGTGTCTTGCTAGATCCCTGATTACCGAAATTTCGACTTCTTTTCCAATATAGGCGAGGACGTAATCCCTGGTCGGGGAAAGAGCCGAAGGGTAGAATATTTCTGCGAAGTCGTAAGGTGAATATACGTAGTCTGACACCGAATACCCACGTGCCGTGTACGTGTTCATAAGGTACTTTGAGTTAGTAATGTGAGTAACCGAACCCTTCATCATGCGGTCAATGAGCGTGTTATCCAGCAAGGTGAAGAATTTTCCGAATACTCTGAAAAATAGCCTGAACACTGATCCCAAGGTGAGATCTAGACCCTTAAGAGTCACGGAAAGTGGAGGTCCCTGAATCCAGAAGACATCACTCGGGTAATTAACAGTCATGCTCATGTTCAGAATTTTGGCTGGCGCGATTTCTCTAACCAATTGTTTCAACTTCAGGGAATTAAGCCTCAGGAACGATTCCCTCATCCAGCTCTCGAACCATAGAGAAGATTCGCTCTTTCTGCCCGCAAACCCCAGTATTGAATTAAGAAAGAATGATCGCTTCTGGCCGCCAACGATCTTGACCCCCCTTAATCGAAATTCGTCCGCCACGCTTTCATCCACGTACGGGGCATATATGAAAATTTCAAAATCCCTGGAAAGGCTGGAGCAGACCGTCGATATGATCTTGTCCTGAACACCCTTGTCGAGTGGTTCAGATATGATTAAAAGCCTCTCCACGGAGATCAGAATGGAATTGGGATATTAAACCTCCACCATACTATTGCTCGATCTACAAACCCTTCTGCAACTGATCGTAGACACGCAGAAGCGTATCAAGCACGGTGCGTTTTGAGAACTTGGTAATTCTTTTCAACCCTCTGACTGTCAGATCCTGTTTCTCTCCGGATGTTGATAAATCCTGAATTCTTGATGCTAACTCATCCACCGTAAGATCGTGGAGAAGAATGCCTGCATCACCGACAATTTCAGGCATCGAGGCACGATCCGAACTTATCACGGGTATCCCCGAAGCCATAGCCTCGCCAATGGGTCTGCCGAACCCCTCAAAAGTCGAGGTGTGCACATAAATGTCCGCTGTGCGGTAGATATCCCTCAGAACCTCTTTCGTAACGTTCTGGGTGAAAACAATGCGATTCTGCAGCCCCAGTTGCTTCACCAATTCCAGTGAGCGTTTCGAATTGTTTCCCACCCTGATCAGTTTGTATCCGGCGCCAAGTCTGCTGAGGCTCCGGTATAAAAGATCGAGGTTCTTGTTCGGTTGATCTCTGCCGACGTTCAGCAGCACTTTATCCTCAACTCTTAGGCCAAGGGAAGTGCGATATCCGGAACTCCCTGGAGTGAAGAAATCTGTGTCTATGCTGTTGTGAACTACTGAAATCCTGTTCTCCGGATATCCCATTAGCCTTGTGATCTCTGCTTTTGTACATTCTGAGGCTGCAAGAACGTGCTTCACTGACCTTATCCTGGAATACCATCTCCTGTTGAAGTATCGGGGAACAAGACCTGTATCCTCTACGGAGAGGTGATACAGGTCGTGAACCGTGCAGATCAGATTCCTGTCATCATGGTTAACGGGGATCAGAATCGGGTTTGAGAGATGTACAATGTCCGCAGTGATACCGGCAGTTCTGCGGACATTTATTCCCGCGATCTGGTTGAATTCAAGCGAGTATTTCCTCAAAGGAAAACCTGCGCCTTTTACGGCGGTGCCAACGGATGGAAACCTTCCCTCCTGATTTGGGGGCATAAACTGGTAGTACCTCACATTGATTCCATTTTGCAAGAGCATTTCGTAAAGACCCAGCGAGTATTCCGTGATGCCAACGTAATTCGGTGAATCGTTCACCAGTGCAACGCTGTAGCTAGAGGCGTGTTCCATGGGGATTTCCCAGATCGACAGCATAGCAGTTCATAATATAAGGAAGTCATCCGGACAACATGAATAGCGCCTCCTATTGCAGATATGGGGCTCAAGATGGTGACTTCCTACAACCATTATTAGCGGAATGAGCATCAGCAGACCACGGTAATACGTGCAGAGAATGAGAAAGGAAGCAAGGCATGCTGACACCAACATCACAATAAAAAAAGTGAATTACTGGCTCACCACGCTTGTCCCGGGAAAGGTCAGGGGAGTCATTCTGAAGGACCCGTTCTTGCTGACTGTAATCATCCTGAGCGCTCTTTTCGTCTACATATTTTCTGCTTTCTCGGTACTGAAAATGTACTCGCTCAGTGCAACAGGCTGGGACCTGGGCCAGGACTCACAGATGATGTACAATACCCTGCACGGTCATCTCTTCTATTCACCCCTGCTCGGCGGGAGTTTGTTAGCTGAGCACTGGATCCTGTTTGCGTTTGTTGTTGCTGCCGTATATTCCATCTATCCCTCCCCGGTGACAATGCTGATTTTGCAGGCCATATTTGTTGCTGCGGCGGCCATTCCCCTTTTCCTGCTTGGCAGATCTTACGCGGAAAGGTTCGGAGTCAGGATCAGCAGATCAGTGAATGTTCTTCTGGTCATAATTTGCGTTTCGTATCTCTTGTCCCCCATGACGGAGGGCCTGATATTCTTTGATTTCCATTTCATGGCTTTTTTGCCATTCTTCTTTTTCCTTGCTCTTTACGCTTTCTTGAAGAGGATGAGACTGCTGCACATAATTTCGCTCGCTGCCATTGTATCATTGCATTCCAATTTCGTGTTCATCGTCATTGCTCTCGGAATCTCAGAGTATCTTATGCAGCGCATTCATGGCGAATCCCTGGCTGTCAACTTGCCCTCATCCATCGGTTCTGGAAAGTTGAGATCCGTGATTCTCAGACACTGGTCATTCTTTAGTCTTCTCCTGGGATCTGCAGTCTTGATTGTGTACGTTATATCCGCGTCATATGCCAAGAGTTATCTGGCGGGAAGCGCAAGGGTGAACCTGAGTTTAGCCACCGGAGAGTCTGGGTCATACGGATCGGTAACGGGCCTGATCACTGGCATATTCACGGACCCGGCAAGCGTGATAAATATGTTAGCATATGATTACCCGACCAAATCTGCCTTCCTGCTGTTCTCTTTCGGCGGCACTGGGTTCACCGCGTTATTGTCGCCAGTGATCCTGCTGGCTTCACTGCCGTACTTCTCTTATGGCTTTATTTCCACTTATTCCGGATACTACAGCCTTGGATATCAGTATCCTGCCATGCTTCTGCCTGCGGTTTTTGCGGCATCTGCTTTTTCAGTTCCGGGAGTGGTGAAGTTTTCAACCTCGTTTAACAGGCATAAGAGGACTGGCAGATTCAGAAAGGCTTCCCTGGCCATTTTTTCTGCTGCCCTGATCGGTGGTTGTGCCCTCTCTTTGACGGTAGATCCAGTTAATCCCAGTCCAATCTACCTGCCCGTTGGTGCATTCTCGACTTACCACGTTCCAAGCATCGGTGAATCCACAAAGGTCGTGAATTTTCTCTCGACCCATCTGAACAGAACGTCGCAAATTCTGACTCAGAACAACCTATTCCCGTTTTTCTCAAATTTTCCAAATGCTGTTTCAACACCATGGTCTCCGGGCGTTAATAATACCACTGTGGGTAATTTCGACTTCATTATCGGGGACTACGCAAGTCAATGGGCACTGGAAACGAGCCATCCTGAGCCGTCCATCGCCGAGATAGTCTCAAACGATCTTGCCAACAAGACCTATGGAATATACGCCGAAGGTGGTTCGGTCATTGCGATCAAGAAGGGCTATTCCGGCGTTCCTGCTTATTATGATCCCTCAAGCCAAGTTTATAATGCGCGCGATTTGCAACTTGAAAACGGTTCCATTTCCGAAAACGGAACGCTGGTCAAGAAGAACGACAATGGAAGTTTCCTGTGGAGAGGACCCTATTCCACCTTGATGCCGGGAACCTATAATGTCACTTTCAGTCTGGGAATTTCTAATTTCACTCCGAGCAGTTACCTGAACCTTACGATCTCGTCAGACGGCGGAAAAGTCATATTGTTCTCGAGATCCTTACTCGGCAACCTCTCCTCTATCCGGCTTTCCTCAAATTTTGTCATAGGCGCCAACGTTACAGTATCCACGCCACAGTACGGGGTGGAATTCAGAGGGTACGGGGATTTTCAGGGCACAGTATACTTCAAACAGGTGTCGGTTCAGCAGATATCATGGTGAACTGTATTGTTATTCTTCTTTACCCTCTTGATTTCCCTCAATAAGGATAACCGCTTGCCTAAGGAGCAGTAAAGGATAGAAATCGTCTTTCTATGGTCTTGTCCTGATAAGGAAGTACAGTGCACGAATGGATCGCGGCAGAAAAACTGCGGCGAGAACTATAATCTCAAGAATCACCAGATTCACTCCGGATCGTGAAGTCAGGCACTTCCCGAATCCAAGACAGACGCGGAATAATTCACTCCGCTTCGATTTCAGGCTGAAAAGTCCGCCGAGAATCTCACTGTGTCTCTTCTGGCACTCACACATCTTCCCGTTCCTTTCCAAAGAGAGTATGGAGGAAATTGCATCCCAGTCGGACATTGTCTTGGAATAATACTCCTTTCCTGATGAGAAGAAACTCCGAATGCTTACTTTCTCGTAATTCGTGGTGCTACCGTGGACCCGGTAAACTGTTAGGACCCTGGGATCGTCGACCAGAATCCCTCCGCTTTCCAGTGCTGCGTAAAATATGAAGGTGTCGGGATGCATAATGAGTTTCTCCATCTGGTTGAGCCGCGGAACAATGATTTTGCGCGAAATGGATATGGAGCTGGAATTGAAGTCAGGATACATGGACATTAACACTTTCATTTCCTTGTTCCCCGCACTACTGGCGTCCAACGTTACAACGGATTCCGGGGCTGGAGAAATTGAACTGGATAGATTATCCTCATTGCCGCGGCGAGTCATGTGCGCGTTATGCAAGTACACCGATCTGCCAACAGCTAGGAATGATTCTGAGACATACTGTAGTTTGCCGGGTAGAAATAAATCATCATAGTCAAGGAATGATAGGATCTCTCCTCTGGACTCTTCGATGGCCACCTTCAACTTTGGACCAACTGCGGTGCTCTTGGAGGTTATAAGTTTATCCACCAAACAAGTGATTTCCCGATCGTAGTTATCGTCAACGAAGTTCTTCACGCAGATTATTTCGTATTTATTCCTGTCAAGTGTTTGATCGTTCGCGGACTTAAGAGCATCGATAAGGTATTCCTTTCTGTCGTGGGCGATCACTATGACCGAAATATCGACGGAATTCAATTGTCGGTTCAAGCGAAACGGTCAGATAAAACTATTTCAGGATTTATTCAAGCCCGCTGAATAAGAACAATGAGTGTGAGACGAAGGGAGAAAAGGAAAGAGAAGAAAAGGGGGTAGAAGGAAAATGTCTCATTGGAAGGTGGAATTTCTGTCCAAAATTAAGGGGTTCAGTTCAATTGGTGTAAATAGATACTCAAGGTTACTGGAATCAATGAATTATGCCGGCGGAAAAGGCTTATTTGATTTGTACAGATCATAAGCGATAAATTGCAATCAATCAGCTCCAAATTTTTCGACAGAATGGCAAGCATTCCAACCTACGTTCTTCGGCAGATTCCAACTCCCTATTTTGTAATACTTGTCACGGCGGTTTCGGCTTCCTCAGCACTGGCAGTAATGGCGTCAGCCCCCTCATTCATTGCCACCGGGGATGCATCGGGTTACGCAGTACTGGGGAGAGAAATTATCGATAACGGTTACATGATACCTTCCACCAATACTCTCCACTATCCCGGAAGTCAATGGATATACCCACCTGTGGTTCCGTATATGATTGCATTTCTGTTGACTTTCACTGGCTACGGCAGTTCTGCCTTCGTTTCGATTACGATTCTGGGGGCAATACTGGTCTCCCTGTCCTGCGTTCCAATGTACCTGGTCAGCAGGAATCTGTTTGGCGAAGTTAAGGGAAGGATCATATCGCTGATCTTCAGTTGTTACCCGCCTTCTCTCTATACCTTGACCTGGGGTGGGTATCCGCAACTGTTGGCTTTCGTCCTGATGGTGTGGATTCTGTATTTCGCCCTGAGATTTCAAGACTTCAAGTTTCAAGTGTTAAGAAGCGGCTTGATAGAAGGACTTTTGGTCGGTGCACTTGTACTGACTCACGACGTAAGCGGGATAGCTACAGTCCTTGTCTTCGCAGCAGTAACTGTGTATTTTCTGACGAGAAGAATGCTTATGGGATCGAACGCAGAGACCAGTCGCAACGCTGCCTTTTTTGCGATCTCTTTTTCCATGGGAATGGTTGCCGCGATCTATTGGTATCTTCCGAGGCTGCAGTGGGTCCTGTATTCTATTTTTCCTACGTCTTCGCAAGTATACAATGGGCTTGTAAGATCCACGGTTTCGGGATCATTCTATTCTTCCTTGACGGAAGACCTCCTTGCATTGACCCAGGTAGCAAATGGACTGTTTGCGCTGTGGCCAATTATGATAATTGGAGTTGGATTATTCCTGGCGGTTTTGTATCGCCTGCTTAAGCACGGTTTTGGAAGCGTGAAATTCCTGGTCCTGGCGTTTTTCGTCATTGTTCCTCTGTTGTTGATGGTCATAGAGATAGGGAACCCAACGCTGTTTGCAAGGTTATCATACATTGTCATTTTGTTCTCCTTCCCCGTGGTTGCTTATGTCGTTTTGGAGGGTATATCTGCTCTTCAGCGGCATTATGACGTAAGGAGGGGCGTGAAGAAACATCGGGGATCCACGGCCGTATTATTATCTGCGGCGGTTCTGGTCATCTCAAATGGTGCAGTTGCCATAGATTTCAATGCAGTATCTCACGCCTATTATTCAGTGGGTTCCGCGAACACCCCCGGGGTAAATGGAGTTGCCGACTATTTCCTCAACAACGTCTCAAACAGAGACTCCATTGTCTGCGCTCCCGGTTATCTGGGCTATTATATTTCTGAGCATTCAGGAAATCCCGTATTTTCCTTCTATAACTATTCCGATCTCACACAACCAGCCGAATGGACGGAAAGTCACGTAGCTTACGTTCTGATATTTGAATCGTATAACGAATCCTCACTGGCGAATTCTTATGTAACCCAATATATAGTTTCTTACGTGGTTATTCCTCATTATGTCAACAAAATCAATTCGGAATACAAACTGGTTTATCAGAACGAGTTCTATGGAATTTACCTTGCATAAGTTTGTTGGTTAACCGAAGTTCATCACCTCAGGCTTCTCCCGCTGACGGGATAAAGCAAACAATAGATCAGGAATTTCTGGATGGAGGCGCGTAGATATGCAGTCAATTTGAGGAGGAATCATGTGGCGGGGGAATTCTCGCCAGGGTCGAAGGGGAAAACGGATAAGATCATCATGGAGGAAAAAATGCAGTTGGACCTACAGGGAAATGGGAATATGTATGAGGTAACCATCACAAAGGTTCTGGGAATATGACAAGGAACATCTCGATCCGGAAGAGATTTATGTCCATAATCGGCGATACCATGGAAGAAAAGGGGAAGTAAGTGAATATTCCTTCACGACCTGATTTATTCAAAATGGCACTGCTGTGTGCAGTCGCTGCAAACTCGGTCGTCTATGGTGTTATCACTGTGTTAAGGTATTACGCGTATAATGCCGCAATCTTAGATCTCGGTGTAGCCTCTCAACTTCTTTACAGTACCATGCATGGAGGTGTTTCGTGGCCCCTGTTTGTTGGTCGTCAACTGTCGCTGAACAGGCCCATCTATCTCATTCTTGGGCCACTTTACGATCTGTTTCCATTCCAGCCCCTGTTAGTGGTTTCCCAGGCATTCTGGATTTCGGTAGGGGCCATACCACTTTTCGGAATCTCCATGAAGTACCTGCACCGGGAATGGATGGCGCTAATGATATCCATTTCATACCTCCTTTATTATCCCTTAGGAGGCGTAATGTGGTTTGATTTCCACTTCATGGCGCTTTTTCCTACCCTATTTCTCCTGTCTGTCTATTTTTACCTTTCAGGACATCCCCGCCTGTCTTACGGTTTCATACTTCTTGCAATTGCGACAGATTACCTGGTTCCACTTATTGCGATTTTTTATTCTTTTTACGTGTGGTTCAGCGCAAGGCGAGAGCTGGGTTTTAATCCTTTGAAGAACAGGCTTGCAATGGCCATCCTTGCCACAGGGATCGTGGAGTTTGCCATTGTGACCGCATACCTTGGCCTGAGTTTTCTTGGAAATACTATCACATTACCGGCTATTCGACAGGTTTCAATTCCGGATAAGGTGTACTTTTTACTGAGAATGATGCTGCCGGTACTTTTTGTATGCCTTTTGGCCCCGGAAATCATGGTCATGGCTATACCGTACGCCGGACTTGCCTTGCATAACAATTACCTGCCGTACGTGACGACAATGTTCTACCAGTATCCTTCCTTGATTGCACCAATAATATTTGTCTCCACAGCCAAGGGAATCTCACGTCTCATGTTGATTGTTTCAAAATACGGCAAGCGAGTAATTTTCGTGTGCAAGCAATCCGTCACTGCTGTACTTGCGCTGAACCTAGTCCTCATGATGTTCCTCACGCCTGCGGGCCAGTTGCTTACCGGAAACGCAGGAATGGGGTATCTTATTCAGCTTTCCGGCAGCGGATCCACATATAATTCTCTCTCAGACATAACTGTGCACAAATATGACTCATACATCTCTAAAGAAGTTTCCCTTGTTCCTTACGGTTCAACAATACTCGTCCCGAATAACATCCCCCAGGTGACGCAGAATTATAATTGGTACATTTCTGACGGATTCAACCATTCCCTAAGGCCACAGTACATTCTCATGGACCCTTACAATGCATTCTCAAATTGGCAAACCGTGTCTCCGACAACACCTCCGGATGATTCCTTCATAAATGTGACAGACTTTCTACTGTCAACCGGATCGTACGGAACTCTGGCAGAAATGGACGGCATCACGCTTTACGAACACAATTACAACGGGACTCCTGTATATTACATTCCAATCTCTTAGGCATTGTGATGAAATAACCGGATTATTTCATCACAATGCCTTACACTTCTCAGACCTCTTTTTCACACTTTGCTCATATCTCAGGGAGACAAATTCTGGCGCATAATTATGTACATATTTTGATTGCCATTGGTCCTGGATAGTGTCCCGAAAGTTGTGTAAGACCTGGAATGTCAGGTTCGGGCAATTCTTCATTTCTATGTCATTTCCATCTTCTGTTCAGGTACAGAGTAATCGTTCCTTCGAGACAGAATTCTAAAGGAGGCCACCCAGGACCTGACCAACATTTGACCTGATTGATTACTCGAATATGCACGCTGGCCTTTGAGCGCCAGGAGAAAAGCTATTCACTTTCCGCCAAGCAACTCGATGGAGTCTTTCATCACACGCCCGAGAAATGGATTGCCGTTGAGCTTCATCTTTTCAATTTCAATCGCCGTGTAGACATGGAGTTCCAGTTCCGGTATGCTGATGGCGTCCCAGCAGCGAGAATACGCATCCCGCTTGTCGTTTCCGTCGATAGCGACAAGCACGTCTATGTCACTGTGAGCAGTGTAATTCCCAGTCACATACGAACCAAAAAGCCGTGCGTCCGTTAAGCGCAAATTCTTTGAAATCAATGAAAAGGCGGTACGGAGTTTCTTCACTAGCTCCGGAACATCATACTTCGGAAAGAATACTTTCACATCTTCTGAGGATATGTTCAGCAAATGATATCAACCTCCTTGATTGTTCTTCACTATACATCATGAACGGCGCACCTTCAGGATATGAGTCGGGATATCTGGTGGGAATGTATGCCTGATCGAGCTCCTTCGCTTCGTCCATAATCTTTTGGTCAAATCTGTTCTTTTGCGGGAACCTCTGTATCAGAACAATGATGGAGTGGCTTACAACATCGGCCTTGAGTCTCTGGTACGCCGACTTGAAAGCTTTTTCTGCCGACCGTTGTGAAAGGAAACAGGCAAATTCATGAAATTCTCCTTCCATCCCGTATTTCGCGTTTTCCAGACCCCTTCTCCCGTGCATGATCCGGCCTGCCCCGCGTTCCGGCAATTGTACTCGGCAATTCAATATCCTTCCCTGTGTATAAGAATGAACTGTTACAAGAAAGGGAAAAATTATTTAGTTTATCGAAGTCTACGATAAGAGATGCGAACTTTCTGCTCGTATCTTTGGGAAGGTATTTACGTCAACAGGTCCGGCGAAGTCTTCGCTTGCTGTCATCAGAGACCTGTACCGTACGGCAACATTCATGATACTCCTCTGAGGGAACTGGTCAATTCGCCTTCAGCCCTCCGACTTAGATCGGACTCATTGAATGGCCAACTGACCTGCTATCAATCCTGTAACCTGTTAGACAAGAATCACTCGGTTCGCCATGGCTACGAGAGTGCGCGAATAGACTATAACTCGTTGAAGCGACTCCACATTAGCTTCGGAGAAGCATGCAACATTCGATGCGTGATGTGCAACAACCCCCAAAATCATGCGGCAAACCCGATTCTGCTCGATTCAAAGATCATCATCAGAAACGTTGACCTCGCCCCATTCATGACCATAATGCTTCGTGGCGGAGAGCCCCTTGTGCTGCGTCCGTGTCTTGAGTTTATGGATTACTTAGAGAAAATTGGGAAGAGATACACAATTTTGACTAACGGAACCCTCATCGACGAGACTCGAGCGCAGCGCTTAGCCGAACACGCGCATAGTGTGATCGTCTCCCTAAATGGAGCGACGAGGGAAGGACACGAGTCCGTGAATAAGGGTTCCAGTTTCGAGAGGGTGGTCAATAACATCAAGAGAATGAAACGGGCGAGGGACTCTCTTCATTCCAATTTGATTATTGTGGGTCATATGACCATTACAACCTCTAATCTCCACGAGATCCCTCTTTTCCTTCACTTGTTCCGCGAATTCGGATTCGATCGCGTGAATTTTGGTTACTGGAAGGAGACTGTTCTCCCTTACCTCGCTAGCCACCCCGATTTCGCAATGAGACTGAGAAAGGAGGTATCTGCAGCGATGCAGGATGTAGGGGAGATTAATGTTGATACGCTTCGATTGAAACTGCTCGGCCTTTGGCAGTCTCCACCAAGCGAGGACTCGTATTCCTCGGGCCTAGTGGTTTCCAAGGTCAAATTATCACCTACGCTGAATGAAACCCGCGAGAATAGTAACAGCGTAATTGGAGATCCCGTGCTGAACATCCTAGGAGAACTAGACCATAGGAGCAGTGTCATCGCCTTTATTCGACACTCTGAACGCGACAAAGTTCCATCTCCTGCGAACGTTGGAATGGATAATATTCTACTGACGAAGCGTGGATTAGAGTTGGCACAGCGCTTCGGACGAAAACTACCCGTCTATGATCGCGCCTCAGTCAGCCACACTAGTATTACCCGTTCTATTCAGACGGCTACAGAGATTCACGGTGGATTGCTTCAATCTCAGACTCAATCCAGGGTCACTCTTGAGGGTAAAGACTCAACCTTTTCTGTGATCTACCGAGGGACAGTTAGCAAAAGTTTGAGAGATGCATATCGCGCAAGTTTGCGCGGACAGGTCTTTGCCCAAATGTGGCTTGATGGAGACGTGCCTGGAACCATCATGCGACCTGCTGGTGAAACAATCGATAGGTTTCTTGCGGATATAGAGACAAGAATCAGAAAAGCGCTTCCAGGAAGCATTCACATCCACGTCGGTCATGACAGAGAAATTGAAGTTGTGCGAACAACCTTAATGGGGGGGCGGTTAGGTGACTTCCCAATGATGGAATTCCTTGACGGGCTCGTATTCTACTCTCAGGGAGAACCTCCAACTCGGGTCCGGTGGAGGAACTGCGTCGCCGAACTCAGAACAGAGCCAGCTTCACATGTCACTGGATCCTCCAATGATGTGACTGGAGGATTTGCGATATGACATCCGGGAGGAAGCAGCTGTCGATTATCCCCGCTGATGTTTACGAGGCGTCAAATGACCTATGGGTCGTTTCGGCATATTTCGATTCTGAAGGATACGCGAGCAAGCTCAAGGCATTTCAATCGTATATCTCCGTCATGGAGGCATCTGGGATTCAGATGCTCTTAGTAGAGGGGGCCTTCGGAAAGCGTCCTTTCTTGTTACCTAAATCAGACCGAATCCTCCACGTTCGCTGTCCTAGCGTCATGTGGCAAAAGGAGCGTCTGCTCAATGTTGCGATTGAGCATCTGCCAAACTCCTGCAGAAAAGTTGCTTGGCTTGACACAGATATCTTTTTCGAGAATCCACGCTGGGCGGTGGAAACTGCGAACCTCTTAGATGATTTCCCTATTGTTCAGCCATTTGACTTGGCACTCTGGCTTCCGAAAGGTGCCAAGCAATTCCGCGGCCGGGGCATCGCTTGGTCCGGATTTGCCTCGGTTGCATATAACCATCCTGGCCTATACCTTTCGGGTGACTTCGATAGACACGGGCACTCGGGTTATGCGTGGGCAGCTCGGAAGGATTTAATCTTGAAGCACGGTCTTTACGACCGTTCAATTGCAGGAAGCGGAGACCATCTCATGGCTCATGGAATGATGGGAGATCTATCATCGCCGTGCGTCACAAACTCTGTGGGTGCAGCAACCCCCTTCCGTGACTCGTTTCATAGTTGGGCGATGTCCTTTAATCAAGACGTTCGTTCTAGAGTCGGATTTACCAGAGGCGCTGTTCTCCACCGCTGGCATGGAGATCGCAAGAAACGCAACTACTACAAGCGTATGGTGGGACTCTTGGCTCGTAGCTACAATCCTTCTCTCGATGTGCAGATAGCTCCATCAGGGGCGTTCCAATGGACCGAGCATGGTGCCGCTCTTGGGAGATGGATGAGGGACTATTTTACTAGGCGGCAGGAAGATGGAATGCCTGGACCCGTGGAGAGCGTCCCTTGGGACAGGCTCAACGATTTAAGGCGTGACGCCCCAGGTCAACTCGACGACGCGATACGACCATTTGCAGCATTGCTAGGACCGTTCGCAACACTTGTTGCAGAACAGAGCGAGGAATGGACAGGATTGGGACTAACGCCCGTTCTTCCAAACTTGGTCGCCTCCATGATCTTAAGATCCCCTATCTCTTACGTACGTCAGGAACACAACAATCTACGTGACAGTTTTGAAATGGCCAAGTTAGTCTTGGAAGAAACTCTGCGCGCCGGGAAGCGATTCGAAGAGACGACCGCCTCTCGATGGGAAGAAATAACTCCAGTAGGCCGCTGGGCAGCCTTATCCGGCGTCTCCGAGCGTCGGTTTGCCCCGTTGAGTGAACAGCTGAAAATGCGCATTCGAGATCCTAGATGGAATGACGCTCCAGAACTCCGGACTGCGACTAGACAGTTGCTCGACAGACGCGCACGCTTGGCTCTTCGAAAGTCTTCTAAGTGCAATCCTTACGACGCCGTCGTCGGGTATGGATCAGCAGTTGTTGGTCTAGATCACGTGTAGCTACCCTGCCATAAGCAGTGGGCTTCGGGGCCAGGAACTAATGGACTGAGATTGAAGGGAAAGCGTACGAACACGAATTTCATTATTGCCATCCCGATGAAGGGTGACTTAACATTTGAGAAATGGAACATCCGCTTGATGACCGCATATGGATATTCCGCCGTCGGTCTCTTCCGTGAGACCCTGAGGTTCCTTCTCACGGAATCAAGATCAAAATCGAAACATGAAGACCGCAAAGAATCATGCCGAATGAAGACGATCGGGAATGGGCTTCTAGGAAAAGTCAAGAGAGAGTCATAGGTTACCAAAGAATCATTTATGGTCACGAGGATTCCGCCTAAGAATGCAATCGGCACTTGTTTCAGGTGGAAACGGTTTCCTGGGTTATTACCTTGTGACCAAGCTGGTGAAAGAGAAGTATGACGTGACAGTCGTTGATGATCTTTCCACAAGTAAGGACATTTCGTACGGGGACGAAGTGACATTTGTAAGGAAGAGAATTGAAGATTTCGTCTCCAAAGTGCATTTCGATCTGGTGGCTCATCTCGCGTCCCGTCCCTCCCCGGAGGATTATTCCATGAATCCCGTTGCCACCCTGATGTCGAACTCTACGGGCACCATAAGAATGCTGGACATTGCAAGAGAATCTGGCGCATTGTTCTTCTACACCTCGTCTTCGGAAGTGTACGGCAACGCACAGGTTATTCCCACCCCTGAATCGTATAACGGTTACGTCAGTCCCAATGGAATTCGGAGTTGCTACGACGAGGGCAAGAGATTCTCTGAGGCCATCGCAATGGCATATCACAGGCAGTATGGGCTTGACGTGAGGATAGAGAGACCATTCAACGTATACGGTCCTAGAATAAGGGAAGACGGCCTTTACGGCAGGGTAATACCCAGGTTCATTTCACAGGCGCTTAAGGAGGAGAACATAACCGTGCACGGGAAAGGGGATCAGACCAGGTCGTTCCTGTACGTGGATGACTGGCTTGAGGCATCATGGAGATTCATCGTCAGTCCTGATGGATCGGGAGAGGTGCTTAACGTGGGTTCCGAGAAGGAGTTTACCGTTCTTGAACTGGCGCAAAAGATTAAGGCACTTACTGGAAGCAGTTCAGGAATAGAGCACACGGAGAAGAGGATTGACGATCCGGAACGGCGTTCCGCTGATATTGGAAAGGCGAAGAAACTTTTGAACTGGGAACCGAGGACTTCCCTGGAAGACGGGGTGGAAAAGACAATCAACTGGTTCAGGCTGAGGTCTAAATGAAGATCGGTGTCGTGGGTCTTGGATATGTGGGTAGCGTCACAGTTGCGGTACTGGCAGAGGCGGGCAATGAAATTATCGCTGTGGACGTGGATCGGGACAAGATCGAGTCACTGTCCCGGGGAGAGCCGCCCATATACGAGCCGGGCTTGAAAGAAGCCCTGACACGGAACAGGGAGAATATTCACTTTTCCTCGTCGTTCGAACAGCTCAGGGGTTCTGCGGCGTGCTTCCTCTGTGTTCCCACCCCCAACAGAGGAGGCAAGATCGACCTGAGTTACGTAGTCAGCGCCTCTGAATCAGTTTCTTCGGTTGATGCAAACACGGTTATTGTGATCAAGAGCACCGTGCTTCCCGGAACCGCATCAATGGTGAGGGAACGAGCCGGAATGAGGGTCGTATCAAACCCGGAATTCACCCGGGAGGGAAGTGCGGTTGAGGACACCAGGCATCCGGACAGGATCGTGGTCGGATCCGCAGGCGCGCCAGAAGCTCAACTGGTTGAGAATATATGGAAATTCACGGGATCGCCAGTGCTGCGCACAAACAACGAAAACGCGGAACTGATAAAGTACGCAAGCAATGCGTTCCTTTCGATCAAGATATCGTTCATAAACGAGATATCCAATCTCTGTGAAAGAATTCCAGGCGGAGACGTGGAAGTTGTTGCGAAGGGGATGGGAATGGACAGGAGGATTGCTCCTTACTTCCTCAAAGCCGGGATAGGATACGGTGGTTCCTGCTTCCCCAAGGATACGGAGGCGCTCCTGTCATTCGCACAGGAGAAGGGCGATCCCCTGAAGATCGTCGAGGCTTCGAGGATGGTGAACGAGGGGAGGATATCGCGCTTTCTGGACATGGTGAAGAGAGCGGAACCGCCTTCAAACGCAACGGACATCTCGGTTCTGGGGGTAGCATTCAAGGATTCCACCGATGACATCCGCGAGTCTCAGGCCGCAAAGCTGGTAAGGGCCCTGATTCCGCTCTACCGAAGCGTGTACTTTTATGATCCTGTCGTCAAGACTTTCGAGGGCGCGACGAGATGCGGCAGCCTGGAAGAGTGCATTCAGCAATCCAGGACTGTAGTAATTGCCACCGAATGGCCTGAATTCGGGAGGCTGAGCACCATGGGATTCACGGGGAACGTGATCGACGGGAGGCGTATACTATCGCCCGATATTTCAGAAAAGTTCTATGCGGTGGGGCTGAACCATGCCTAAGGTGAGGAAGGCAGTGATCCCTGCCGCGGGAATAGGGAGCAGGTTCTATCCCCTGACCAGGGCGCAGCCGAAGGAAATGCTCCCGATTGTGGACAAACCGGTCATACACTACGTTGTCGAGGAAGCCGTAAAATCGGGGCTTGATGAGATAGTCATCGTGGTCGGCGCCGGGAAAGATGCAATAATCAATTACTTCGACAGGCACTTCCTTGACGACAGCATGGACGAGTCATACTTCAGCGAAATGCCGGACATCTATTTCGTCAGGCAGAGGAAGCAGATCGGTCTCGCAAATGCAGTCCTGACAGCTGAGGCGTTCGTCGGTGAAGATCCTTTCACTGTCCTACTCGGGGATACAATCTACGAAAGCGGTACGGATAAGACGGTCACTTCCCAGATACTCGAAGCGTATGATCGATACGACAAGCCTACAATTGCCGTTGAGAAGGTTACACGGGAGAAGATGCGCGACTACGGGATGGTGGAGGGAGATCCTGTGGGACCGGGAACCTGGGCTATCAGGAATCTCCTGGAGAAGCCTGAGCCGTCCGAAACAAAATCAGACCTGGGCATCACGGGAATTTACGTGCTTGAGCCTGACATATTCAACTCCATCAGGTCCACAAAACCCGGCAGGAATGGGGAATACCAGCTTACCGACGCCCTCCTTGACCAGGTGCGGAAGAGGGACGTCTACGCGACCTCGTTCAACGGAACCAGGCATGACATTGGAACCAAGGAACTGTGGATAAAAACGTTCATGGAGTACGTATCACGGGATAAGCGCTTCGCCTCTTCTTTCGATTCGAAATAGTTTGGAAGATCAGGTCGGGGAGGTGATCATCTCGAGGGAATTACGGTCTCTGCTACGCTGTTTGCCATTTTTCCTGTCATCTAAGTGAAGGAGAGATGTAATAGAAAACGCTATTGCAGGTGGGGGAATGTTTTCGCATGGAGAAGGGTCTTGAAATCTCCTTCCAGGCCAGAGCAGGAACTCACGAAACAGAAGTGGTTGAGGCACTCGCAAGCATCGTAGGCAACCGTTTCAGGGAATCGCTGGACATTGACTGGAGGGTATTTCACGTAACGCTCGGCAACGAGAGGTTTTACAAAGTCCTCTTTGAAGGGCGAAAGGTGGGAAGGCTGCACCCTCACATAGAGAAGGAGATCAGGGAAAGCTTTGATACGCTCTCAAGAGACAATTATGCTGAACTGATGCGCCTCTACAAGAAAGAGAAGAGGAAAGCGGAATTTGAAACCAAGCGCATCACACAATTGAAAGAGGAATTCGATCTGTGGGAAGACAGGTTTTGGGAATATTTCTGATTCGTTCCGTTTCTGCCGTTGAATGAGGTTGCACAAGATTCAAATGGCAGTTGAAATCAGATTAACCAGATAAGAATGGCAAGATACCTTGTTACGGGCGGAGAGGGATTCATTGGGAGATACCTCGTCCAACACCTTAGAAGCTTGAGAAACGAAGTGGTGACACTCGACGTTGCCGGCAAGCCGGACTTCAAGGGAAGCGTTTGCGATCACGACCTGGTTCGCAAGGCTTCCAGGAATATCGATGGAGCCTTTCACCTCGCTGCAATCACTTCGCCGCCACAGTTCGAGAAAGATCCAGTCGACGGATTTACGGTAAATGTGATGGGGACTTTGAATGTCCTGAAGTGTGCCTCAGAAAACGGTGTGCCCAGGGTTGTGTTTGCTTCTTCCTCTTCGACTTACGGTGATCTGAAAGAGAAGGTAAGTGAATCCGGGATTTCATTGAATCACGTTAACCTGTACCCCCTGACCAAGGTATTCGGGGAACTGTTAGGGAAATATTATAGCAACAGGAACGAAACAGAGGTCGTTTCGGTTAGGTATTTCAACACCTACGGAAAGGGAGAGAACACAAAGAGCCTGTATGCGAGTGTCGTTTGGAGGTTCGTGACCGCCGCTCTGAAATCTGAAGACATAGTGGTATACGGCGACGGCACTCAGTCGAGGGATTTCATATACGTTAAGGATACGGTTGAAGGAACAATTGCTGCATTTGAGAAGGGTAAGTCTGGAAATAGTTATAACGTTGGATCAGGCACAACTCATTCTTTCAACGATATTGCGCAAAAGGTGAAAAATATTACCGAATCTAATTCCAGGATAGTTCACGTAAGCAATCCGCTGAGGAACTACCAGATGTTTACTCAAGCTGATATTGCTAAAATTCAACAGGATACGGGATGGAAACACCTATTTGACCTAGAGGCAGGAATCAAGGAAGTGGCAGCTCTGGAAAAGGAATCTTGACAATCTGTCCTATTGAAGTTAGTAACGGTCAGGGAAGGTTTATTTCACGAGCATTTGGCTCCAACTGAAATCAAGGTTGCAAGTTCTTCTCAGCTCTCGAAAACTCGTTGCCGGAACCGTGGAAGACGACGGGACCTTCAATGAATTCGATTTGCAGATTTTTGGTGACAGCACAAGAGTAAATTCTCTAAAGGAACCAATTAATCCATGGTCCTGATGCACTTTCCCAGATGTCTGCGGTGGAATTCGTGAGCACTTCAAAATACGAGACACGGCTCGCTAAATTCGTAACGTTGGTTTTGATGCCCTATGGGGGGTATCTTAGGTATGTCTTCTTTAGGAGAAACCTCAGAAATCCTCTTGCTTCGCTCTTGAAGAGTTTTGTGCGTAAGGGGAATGGTTCATACACTCTAAAGAATGGGAATTCCTTCCTCGCAAATGGCATGAAAGATTTTGTTCAAAAGATAAAAGCAGAAGAAAAGGATGTCCAATTTACCGTCAATTGTGGTGAGCTTGGGAAAGAAATCAGGATAAGTAATTACAGGTATGCTTTTCAGTATGTTTTCGAGGGAAATCGGTATGACTGGCTAGACTGCAAGAACAGGATGGTTCTGGACATCGGTGCAGGGGTGGCGGATTCGTGTCTCTATTTTGCATGCAAAGGGGCCTTATGGGTAATCGGTTTGGAGCCAGACCCAGTCAGGTATGCAATGGGATTAGAAAACGTAAGCCTAAATGGTCTGACGAACAAGATAGAGTTCCTTCCCATGGGGATCGAAGCCACCAGGATGGAGAACAGTGAAACAAGCAAGATTTTCGATTCGCAAGTATTTGAGGGGAAGACAATGACCAGTCATTATGAGCCCCCGGTTAGCAAGACGTCTTTAGAGGAGTTAGTAAGAACCTATGGAATAGGCCCGGGAGCAATTCTTAAAGTCAGCTGCGAGGGTTGTGAAGTTGGTCTGTTCAGTTCTATTGATCCTAAGACTCTTGAAAAGTTTGACCTCGTACATGTTGAGTACTTTCATGGAAAAGGGCAGATTCCCAGATTGCTGAGAAATGCCGGTTTTCATGTGAAGGTTGCCTTGCCTCGCTACTCCGTGAATATCCTGACGGGAGAACAACGGATTTTGGGGCACATCAAGGCGAGAAGGAAATTCGCCGGTCGCGCTAAGACCTGATCACTTCGGATACATATTCAACTTGCTCCTTGCCCATGTATGGGTGCATGGGAAGGCTCAGTATATTGTTCGCAATCTCAGTGCTTATGGGAAAATCATACCGGGTGAAATGCTCTTGCTTGTAGGCTCCCTGAAGATATGGGGGAATCGGATAATGTACAATAGATTCTACGTCAGCTTTGTTCAGTTTGCTCTGGATTTTGTCTCTTTGATCTGACATCACTGGGTATATGTGCCAGTTTGGCAACGCGTAAGGTTGTGGTCTTGGAATCTCTAGACCGGAGTCCTCTAACTCCATGGCGTAGAGATCGGCCAATTCCCTCCTCTTCCGGTTCCACATTTCCAGGCGACTCATCTTGACCCTGAGGAATGCCGCCTGCAACTCATCGAGACGTGAGTTGTACCCTATTATCTCGCTGACGTATTTTCTCTTAGTGCCGTAGTTTCTTAGCATCAGGAGCTTCTCATAAGTCTCTGAACTATTCGTGGTTATCGCCCCTCCGTCTCCCAGAGCACCCAAATTTTTCGTTGGGAAAAAACTGAAGCATTCGATCTCGCAAAGTGAGCCCACTATCCTGTCCTTGTACCGAACTCCGTGTGCTTGTGCTGCATCCGAGATGACTTTAACACCAGACTCTCTTCCCAATTCAAGTATGGGGTCCATGTCAGGCGTTTGGAAGTAAAGATGCACGGGCATGATCGCCCTTGTCCTCTCGGTGATGGCATCCCCGATCTTTTCATGATCCATCTGGAAGGTTCCTTTGCGTGCTTCCACGGGAACTGGAACCAGGCCGGCCCTGCTAATGGCAATCCACGTTGCGATGTATGTGTTGGCGGGGACGATAACTTCGTCTCCCGTCTTGAACCCCTGGGACTCCAGGGCGAGTGTGAGTGCATCCAACCCGGACGCGACTCCCACACAGTACTTCGACCCGCAATAGTTCGCAAACTCCTTCTCGAAGAGTTTCACTTCTTCCCCTAGAATGAAGTTTCCGTGTTCCATCACCCTGAAATACGCGGAATCCAGATCGTCCTTCAGTTCCCGATACAGTGCCCTGAGGTTCTGAAAAGGAACTTTCATCTGTCTCCACCCACCTTGATCCGAAACTCCCGCTTTTCAGTTATGTATTCGTTACGATCATACGGCCCGTCAGCCATGACAACATATGAGGTGTCGTCTTCCAGTGGAATGATCTCGCTCCATACTAGGGGTGGTAAGTAAATCCCTCTTGAAGTGTCAGAAAGAATGTATTCTTTGCTAGCTGACGCACTTTCCAGCCTTACCATCATTTTCCCAGAGGAAAGGAAAATAATCTGGGAAACCCGTCGATGTGCGTGTCCTCCACGAGACACATTTATTTTGGTCCCCTTCACGATGTACACGCGCTCTATTCGAAAATTGTCAGGAATCGAGCTTGTGATTACGACCAATTCTCCTCTTTCGTCCTTGTGAGTATCCGCCTCGATAATCCACTGAGGAGGAACATTTCCAGTCATCGGAGACATGCAGACTGGGGGAAGAATTAAACGTTTCTTTCTTTTTTTTTGGGTCGAATCCTCAGATCTCGAAGATACATTATTACTGTGGCGGGCTTCACTAGACAATGGGAGAAGGCAATGGACAGAACATTGTCAAGGTGAACCTACTGGAAATTACCTTTGGGAATCCCATGAGCCATTCTGGAGGAATTGAAGATTCAACGCTGAACTTGATCAAGGAGCTCTCTTCCATGGGGTATGAGATTACATGCGTATTCTGTCGAAATGGAGGTGTGTCTGGAACGGAAAAGCTGAAAGGAGCAAGACCAATAAGCATGTTCGGTGGAAGGACTTGGAGAATCAGAAATATGGTACTTCAGAAGATTCTTTTCAACTTGTGGCTGTTCTTTTACTTGACGAAGCGCTCGGGAGACTTCGACATAGTCCACATAAATGGCGATAACGGTGGACTCATAACCCTATTCAGGAGAAAAGGTGTCGTTTTTTCTTTACCCGGTCTTACCCTGTTGAAGGGCAGGTCCCTGTTTGGAAGTTCGACTTTCCTTAGACGAGCCGTGATGGGATTCATTTATTTTCCCTCTATGATTTTCGAGCAATTGGCACTGCAATTTTCTGCGTACGCGGTGTGCGACAATGCGGTCACAGAAAAAGCGATTCTGGGCCACCTAAAACCTGCCAAGGTGCTTTTGATACCAAACAGCGTAGATCCTGCTCATTTTTACCCGGTTCGAAACCGGGAGGATAAGCGTAACCTGAGGATGAAACTGGGGATCGGCGAATCTGGAATGTGTGCGATTTGGGTGGGCACGAACCCGTTCAATTACGGGCTGGACCGTGCGATTGAAGCGGTTATTGGTGTTCAAAGCAAATGGCGACTCATCGTCGTCGGGCCTCCGCAAGCGATCAAACATGACAGGGTTCACTATGTTGGGTTCCTGGATCATTCCGCGCTGGGAGATTATTACCGTGCGTCTGACATAATACTTTTCCCAAAGAGGTATCAGGGGATTGAACTGGCCGTGCTGAGTGCCATGCTTTCGGGCGTCGTTCCAGTACTGGATTCAAGATTCTCCCCTGCACATTTCTCGACAAACGAGGTCTTCTTTGTCGACGATGTTGCTGATACCGTTAAACTGCTTGACTCCTTGGCCAACGATCCCGGAAAGATAGAGCAGAAGGTCCAGAATGCCCTTGCCCGAGCCAGTTTGCATCTTCCGGTTAACTGCGCTCAGAGGTATGACAGGCTCTTCCGCAGTATGTCGAAGTGAAGCCGCATCCCTGCCACGGATGGCAGAATCCGTGAATTCTTTCAGCATAAGGGTGTTGGTGGGAGAAGAGAACCGTTAAGATTGAGGCCAAGTTTACCGATCATTGAAAGGTGTAATTCTTGCCGGAGGAACAGGAACTAGACTACGCGAGCTTACTAAAGTCATAAACAAGCATCTGTTGCCCGTCTACAATGAGCCGATGATATACTATCCTGTGAGGACGCTGATTAATGCGGGAATACGGTCTATCCTGATTGTTACCGATAAGAGGAAGGCTGGTGATTTTCTCAGACTGCTGGGGAGCGGAGAGGAATTCGGGGCAAGATTCACTTATGGATTACAAGATAAGGCGAAGGGGATAGCGGATGCGTTGCTCAGAGCAAGGGACTTCGCGGGAAACGACAAGATGACAGTGATTCTGGGAGACAATATTGTTCTTGGTGAATCAGCTTGGCTGAACGACCGATTCAAGGGAAACTGCAAGCTTTTCCTGAAGGAGGTGCCCGATCCTGGCAGATATGGAGTAGCCGTGCTCTCAGGGGAGGGGAAGCTGGTTGACATACTGGAGAAACCTTCCAACCCTCCCTCCAACCTGATTGTGACTGGTATCTACCAGTATTCCAGCGAGGTCTTTGATATCATTGAGAACCTGACTCCTTCGGGGAGGAATGAACTGGAAATAACGGACGTTAACAGGGAACTGCTGGCTAGGGGGGGAGTTGAGTATGAAATAATACACAACCAGTGGATCGACGCGGGAACCGTAGAATCCTTGTATGAAGCGCAAGAAATGGTAAGAAGATTTCTGAAAGACGGCGAGCCTAGAATGTGAATATGTGCAGCCTGTGATTTGATACCCTAACAAGCCGCTAGAATTTTATTCGCTGTGCATTTCCCGATTTAGAGGGTTTTACCTTGAAGCTTCTTGTGACAGGCGGACTTGGATTTATCGGCTCAAATTTCATATGGCACTGGCTCAGGAACAACAGGAACGACTCCATAGTAAACGTAGACAAGATTACTTATGCTGCGGACCCAAGATATCTTAGTGGTGTGGAGAAGGAATTCGAATATAAGTTCATCAGGGGCGACATACGCTCAAGGGAGGTAATTCAAAGCGCGGTAGAGGATGCTGATGCAATCGTCAATTTTGCTGCCGAGTCTCACGTTGACAGATCCATTGAGGACTCGGATGAGTTTGTAAGTTCCAATTACTTGGCAGTCAAGAATATGCTTGATCTGATAAAGGGAACTGACATAAGGTTGCATCAGGTGTCCACAGACGAGGTTTTTGGTTCTCTCACCTATAACAAGAAGACGCAGTTCAGGCACCTGTCCAGATATGATCCCCGCAACCCCTACTCCGCCACAAAGGCCGCCGCAGACTTGATGATTGGTGCGTATGTCAATACGTACGGAGTCAATTCAACAATCTCCTATTCAGGTAACAACTATGGGCCGTTCCAGCACCCTGAAAAACTCATACCGAAGACGATTTTTCTCTCCATGCTTGACAGGAAGATTCCCGTCTATGGAAATGGGAGACAGATGAGAGACTGGGTCTACGTGGAGGACCACTGCGCGGCGATCAGCCTCATATTGAAGAGGGGAAGGACGGGAGAAAGATTTCTTGTAGGCTCTGGGAAGGCCATTTCTAATGTGGAGCTAGTCAGGAGAATTCTAAGGCTACTTGGCCGCGAAGATGACTTGATAGAATATGTGGCAGACAGACCCGGCCATGACTCCAGGTACTGCAGCGACTATTCGTACATTGAGAAAAAGCTCGGATGGAAGCCTGAAATTGATCTGGAAAAGGGACTGAGGAAGACAATTGAACACTACAGCACAAACCCCGATCTCTACCGGGACAAGATTGCGCGGGCAACGAAACCGTGAGTTCTGGCACGATGGAATCCAATGGAGCAGCTCATCCGCTTTTCACCGTAGTCCTCATATCGTACAGGCACGACAATTATTGTGGAGAAGCCCTGGAATCGATCCTGAATCAGGACATTAATAGAGATTTGTTTGAGATCATAGCCGTGGCGAAGTCCACTGGCGCAGCAACAGAGATGCTTAAGGAAAAAAGCAGGACCGTTCCAATCAGGATTCTCACACATGATGGATTTCATCAGGGCACTAAACTGAAACTTGCAATAGATGCCGCGAAGGGGAGCTGGATATCAATACTGGAAGATGATGATCTTTGGCATCCCCTGAAATTGTCCAGGGTCTTGAAACTGATCAGCAGTTGCGAGGACGATATTGTATACGTTCACGACAAACCCCGCCCCTTTGTAGGAGACGATGCTCCCGATCCAGACCCGGTGCTGCGCGAGACTGATTCCAATTCCTGCTTCGTCTTTGATTGCCAGAGCTTCTGGAAGACCCCAAGAATCAACCTGTGCGACCACAACGCGAGTTCCGTGACCATAAAGAGGGAACTGTTTACAGAGGAGATGGGGATGTTGCAGAATCTTGAGGGAGGATTAGACACATTTCTTTTCGCAGTTGCGCTTGCATCGGGAAGGAAGCTCGCAAGAACAAGAGAACTCCTCGCTTTTTTCAGAATAAGCAAAGAAGTGCCGAGCAGGAGCTATACTATAGGAAATCTGAAAAGACAGTTGCAGGGTTTCAGGCTCATCAGAGAAAGGATGGGAAAGTACCCAGTTCCCGGCCTTGATAGCATTCTGGACTATAGAATGAACACAAATCTCATGAAACTTGCATTGCTAGGAAACTCTGAAGAGACCGCAGAGTCTCCCATTACTTTGGTTCGATCCATCCTGTCCAATCCCCTTTCTAGGAGCATTGAAAATATCACTTTGGTCCTTCTGTTCCTGATCAGATCAATGAACAGAGGTCTTTCCGAGAAGGTGTATTTCCTCGCGTCGAGCCTAGAGGCGAAGCGAAGGAGGTCGATCTAAAACCTTAAAGAGAGCCTGCCATAATGCCCAAGCGGGAGGGGAGGATAAGGAAATGGTTAGTCTCTCGGTGGTGATCCCAACTTTTAACAGGAAGGAGAAACTGAAAAGGTTGCTGGAATCATTAAAGCAATCCACTTATACGGATTTCGAGATCATTGTTGTAGATGACGCATCTTCAGACGAAACTGATGCGTTGATGAGGAGTTCATTTTCCGATGTGAGGTATTTCAGGCACAACAAGATTGAACTCGTTGGCAAATCAAGGAATGACGGAATACTTGCATCTGCCGCAAACCTTGTTCTCATGATTGACGACGACAACACCATTGATCCGCATGCTATTGAGATCCTGATGCGATTTGCCCAGTCAAACGGTGACTGTGGGGTTATTGCTCCTGTTACTTGTTTCTATGACAGACCGGATGTGATAATGTATGCGGGTTCCCGCTTTCACAGGATCACCAAGAAAACTGAATTCCTTCATTCAGGTGAAGACAGGTCATCGGTCAAGGGAAGAACATTTGAAACCGACGGATTCGCAAACAGTTTTATGCTTCGCAGGGACCTAGCCATTGGCGCAGGTTTAACGACTCCAAAGATACCATTCTCGGGTGAAGATGGATATCTTCAACTCAAGATCAAGAAAATGGGTTACAGGTTGGTATGCATCGGTGATGCTTTGGTATTTCACGATGCCCCTGACAATAGGATGTTTATGAGGGCAACACCCTTCAGGCTCTACTATTTTATGAGAGGGAAACTGACGTTTGAAAGAGAGCTTGATTCTGGAACTGGTATTTTGCTGTTTTCTGCGTTCATCCCGGCTTTCTTCCTTTGGTACTTTTTCACTTCTATGAAAGGCGAGAACAAGCTGGCTTGTATGAAAAGCGTAATATTGGGTGCCTTTGACGGTCTGTTTTCAAGGTATCCCTTAAGGTATGTTTGATATCATGCGAGTTCTTGGTGCTTGTAGGAGACCACAGGCCATGAAATATGCAAGGGCTATCATTCTGTCTCTCGTATACGTCCTTTTCTCCCTAGGTTGGTTCTTGCTAGATTATGCACGCATGCTATCAGGAAATGCGCACGTTTACGACCTTGGGGCTTCGACTTCCAGTCTGATATCTCTAAAGGACTCCCTATTCAGTTACTCTCTGATTTACATACTCTCCCCCATCAAGCCCATTGAACTGATTGTGTCTCTCTTCATGTTCATCCATCCATCACCACTTACTTTGTTGGCAATACAGGACTTTTGGGTTCCCGTGTCAATCTTTCCCATATTCTATTATACATATGCTTCGACGAGATCGCAGTCGACTGCGTATCTTCTTGTTGCATCATACCTGTTATTGTACCCGCTCGAAATTTCTCTCCTTGACGACTTTCACTTTCAGCTCCTTTTTCAACCATTCTTTTTCCTTGCCATATACTTTTTCGAACGTGAAAGGAAAGTAGCTTCGCTCCTCGCCCTGCTGGCATCAATGTGCAATCTTCTGCTCGGAGGGATAACCGCCATGTATTTTGCCATCGAAGCACTGCTTTCAGCGAGAACTAGAGGGGGTCAAGGGATAAAGAGGAGAAATCTAGCAATTTTGTCGATCACCGGAATCATGGGTCTGTTTGTCTTTTACGTTATTTCTCCCAACGGCGGATTCGTCAATCTGATCTATGGATCAAGCTATGGGACCGTGGGTTCAGGGAGAAACGCACCTCTCCTATCCCAGTACTTTGAGAACGTAAACGTCCTAATCAATAATGGGTTTCTGGCATCTCTGTTGATTATAGCCCCAGCAGTGTTCGTATTGCTTGTAACAAAAGGAAAAACATCCGTCCATATTCTCCCTCTGATCGTATGTTTTGTCTCTATCGCAGTGCTCGTAGGCCTTCCGTTCTGGCATTTTTATACACAGTACTCGGGAGACTTCTTTGTTCCATTCCTTTTCCTGTTTATTCTGAAGTCCGCCTCAGGATTACGCCCTAGGGAAATTGTGGGGGGCGTTTCCAATTCTCCCAAAGTTCCGTGGTCACTATCGAGGAATTTCAGCTTACTTAGACATTTTCCAAAGCTACCCCTGAAGGCTCTTTCCCTGTTTGTGATCGTTTTACTCATGTGGAACTGGTTCTCGCCAATCGGTTTTTCGAACTCTCCTGCCGTTCCCGGCACTGGAGCGTTTGCAGACATTCAAGACGACCTTCACCCTTCGGCCAATGACGTGACCGGATACTCATTTTATTCTCTTGTGCCTTCTGGTTCGTCAGTGCTTGTCGAAGACAATATGCCAGGATTTTCAGATAGGCCCAGGAACTACCTGCTCGGGCCAGGAATGCTACCCTGGTTAAATCAGTCTTTAGGAGTCTGGTACGGTTACGGCCCAAGACCATCGTCCCCGATCCCGAACTACATGGCCCCACAGGTAATGAACGCTATAAATGGGAGCGGCTGGTATTTCTTCTGGTTCTACAACTCTTCCCTTGGATCAATGGCAACATGGTTTCCGTTCTTTTACGATAACTACGCGTACGGGCTTCTTGCCGTAGCTTATCCTTACTACCTCTACGAAAGGAACTACTTTGGGCACGCCGTTGTTTCTGTCCCTATAAACGTCACCCAGACGGGCCAGAGAGTTAACAATGCCCCTACGCAAGATCAGAATGGGTCAAATGGGAACTTCTCGGTAATGAAGGGCACCTCATACGAGCTTTTTCTGATGCCTGGAACTTATAGCTTCAGATGTTCTCTTAGCGAATCTCATTTCGATGGAATCGTCAAGATGACAGTTTCACAGGGCAGCATTGTCCTCAATACATACGTCAAGAGCTTAAACGATAGCAGCAGCGCTCTTCCAATCCTCCTGAATGGAACCTTTGACGTCCGCAGTCCTGCGGTGTATGCGATGTATGCGTCTTCTGTCAATTCCACTGGTAATTTGTTGGATCTGAACTACTTGACAATGGACGTGACAGGGCCATTCTAGCGTGACATGCTTCTCCTACCTGTCGTCTTGGTATTGGTGAAGAAAGTGCACCGGAAATGAGTCGAATGATACGCTTCCCTGATAGAGTCAACGAGTTATACGCGGTCTTCCGACACCTTCTTCAGAAACGCTCTCCATTTTGTTGCAGTGATATCCCAATCGAAACCTTCTGCATACTTTCTGGACGTGACTGAGAGGTCCCAAGGATTGTCAACAACAGAGATCAACCCTTCACCCAATGCGTCTATATTGTCGTTTTCTACAAGGATGCCATTTTTTCCTGTTTGAATAGCTTCTGAAACGCCCGGGACATTGTACGCTACCGTTGGCACCCCACTCGCTGAAGCTTCCATTATGGAAAACCCCCACCCTTCCGAAGTGGCTGCATGCACGTTGACCCATGAGGAGGCAAGAATACTCGCGACGCGTTCGTCTGGAACGCGACCAGTAAACAGTACTGATGTCTCAATCCCAAGATCTTTGGCCACAGTCCTTGTGTGATCTAGCCGCGGACCGTCCCCAATCACAGTAAGTGTGGCATCTGGGAAACGCTTGACAACCTTAGTCATCGCTCTGACCACGTGATCAGGTCGCTTGTAATCCATAAGGCGTCCTAGAAGAACTATGCTGGGATTATCCGTCTTATTTCCCGGTCTGAAGAATCGAGTGTCCACTCCAGGATTTATCTTTTGAATCCGATCAGACGAAATCCCCAGCCGTATCAAATCATCAACAGCTCTGCTGGATTCTGTGACGAAAGGCCACTTTCTGTAGATTCTGGAATAGTTTTTCTCCGTTAACCTGAGTGCAATCTCAGCCGCAAGAGAAACCTGTCCTCTGAGGGTTCTTGCGTGAAGATGATGAAAAAACACTACACCAGGAATGCTGCCCAAAATCTCGGAGAACCAAGGCATCGCATGGGCCAAATCGTCCACCACAACATCGAAATCCTGTCCTAGGTAATGGGGAACCGCAAAATGAGGTCCAATGTATCCACTGTATCTTTCAATAGAGGTATAACCATTTCTTTCCTTGCGGTTTGTTCCGTTGTAGCCCCCGGTGACCAGTGTGGTATAATCACCCATACTGCCGAAACGCTTCGACAGTTCCGCACAAGTTCTCTCCGCCCCTCCGGCCCTTGGGTGCGTCAGATCTCTGTGATTGAACCACAGTATCTTCACGATTGGGAATACTGCGCCGAGTAAAATAAGTAGGTTCTCTGAACTGCCCTCATCACAGGTCTCTCGAACCGTTTTGGGGGTTCATAGGAGGTGATCCTGAAAGAGACATTCCCCAAGATTTAACCAAATCTGAGCAAAAACAGGGGACACTCCTCATCAAAAGACCGGCCGATCATAACCACTTGAACACCCTGCGGTAATAGCAAGCAAAAGCTTCAGGAATATACAAGTAAGAACGTGAATGCCGTACCCTGAAAGCGATAAGATTCAGCCCGAGGCTCAGCGTAAGTAGGCCAGCATGGAACTTGCCGTCTTCGCGATGCTTGTATTTCACCGGAATCTCCTCTATTCGCGCCCCCAAGAGCTTAAGGTGATAGAGCAGTGAAACATCATAAAATGCATTTGAACAATCCACCCGGCTTATTGCATCTCTGAAATAGGAGGTTCTGAGCACCTTGTAACCGGACTGCGTATCTCTCACGTCAATTCGAAGCAAAAGACGAACCAGTGCGTTGAAACCGCGGCTCAATGCTCTTCTCATCAGTGGAATTTCACTCATACCCTTAGCATATCGTGAAAAAATGATAACATCTGAAGAATCCATAGTATCCAAATGATCAACGATATCCGAAATGGTAATGCTCCTATCCGCGTCCATTAAAATGATGAACTCGGAATCCACCATGCTTGTGACTCGCTTGATTGCAGTTCCCTTGCCATTCCGGCCTAGTGAGACGGATATCTTCACGAATGGGTAAGCTTCCGATGCTTCCCTCACAATCCCCTCTGTTCCGTCGTTTCCATCGACGGAAAATATAATGGTCCACGGCAGGTTCTGACTCTTGATCAAAGACGTAAGTTCCTCCAGAACAGGCACAATTCGTCTCTCTTCATTGTAAGCGGGGATGACAATGGTAAAGGTCTGATGGACTTGGGATTCCGCAGAAGCCTCAATTTCTACTTCCCGTGAAAGGTGCAGACTGGGGGTTGAAAGCAACGTAAAGGGATGATGTGATTCGTTCTTAAATGTTATTCTACCACTCGCGTGTTAGCGCGTCAATCCCTCATCAAGACCTGCGGTTCGAACAAATATTTATGAATAAGGGAAGATATTGTTGGCCGAAGTATGAGCATAAATGGGTGCGGACATTGACTCAAGTCACAACTTCAGGATCTGACGAACCCGGGTCTGAATTTGACACGCACACGGAAGACAGTCCGCTGCCTGCACCGAAAATCAGTATCTCCATAGTGGTACCTGCGTATAATGAGGAAGAGCGTATTGGAAACTTTCTAGACTCTTTAGTTAATGCTGTGCCGAATTCCACTGAAATCATTGTTGTTTGTGATGGCGATGACCATACCCCCGAGAAGGTTCGTTCAGTCGGAGGCAGGGTTAGATTACTGCAATTTGGCTCTAGGCTTGGAAAGGGCGGTGCAATACTTGAGGGTTTCAAGGTCGCGAAAGGAGAGACAATCGGATTCGTTGATGCTGATGGTTCAATTTCCGCGTCCGAAGCAGTTAGACTAGCCCTGATGACCAGTGAGCAAGAACCTTGCGTAATTGGATCGAGATGGGTCAAGGGATCGTATATAGTCAGACAGGAGCCATTTTTGAATGTCATTGCTGGAAGGGCCTTTCACTTCCTAACATTCTTAATCTTAGGGTTAGGGGTGAAAGACACTCAATGTGGAGTGAAGTTTTTCCATCATTTCACCCTGAAATCGATAATTAAGAAAGTAACAGTGAACGGTCGCATGATTGATGTCGCCTTGTTGTACCAGGTCAAGCTCTTGAAATCGAGGATTATCGAAGTGGGAATTCAGTGGGAACATAAAGACGGCACCAAGTTGAGAATTTGGAAAGCAGTTCCTTTTATGTTTGCCACACTTGTCGCTTTGAGGGTTATACATTCACTTAAAGCCAGAGGCAAGATCCCAGATTTTTCGAGAATTTCGAGAGAGATAAGAATTTGAGTAACGCGGGTGCGAGTACGAACCTTCACGCCATTGTCGGGAGGGATTATTCGTTGCAAGCTTAGAGAAGAAACTTGAACGAAACCACAAACTTAATTTGTTCACACGAAACGTTCAATTGTCACGCCCTGTATCTTTGTACGGTTTGATCTGCACCGTTTTTTAAGTCACTCCCGATAGCGTGCAGAATGCCGCGTAACGTCTGAATATAGGTGTTTCGTGAAATAAGTTTCATGAAACATAGAAGTTTGCCCCCGAATCACCAGAGAGGCAAGAAAACATGGAAGAACCGGGTAATTAGATAATGGAGGTCTCCACTTGCTTTTTCCGTGATAAGTTATTAACTATCAGCCAGCAGAATTGTTGCAGTATAGAACTGCCATCATTCCAAACCAGCTTTGCCTAATCTCGCGATGTCATTCCTCACCATTATCTTTACCAGTTGTTGGAAGTTGGTCTTTGGCTCCCATTTCAATTTTTTCTTTGCCTTTGAATAATCGGCTCGATAATTTTCCGATTCCAGCGGTCTCAAGAACTCCTTGCTGACCTTGACGAGGGTTCTCCCGTTGCAAATCCCTACCTCATTTAGTCCCGAACCTTTCCACTCCAGACCTATGTCGATCTCCTTGAAGGCAGCCTCCACGAAATCCCTAACTGTATGGGACTCTCCGGTACCCAAAACGAAATCGTCGGGAGTGTCTTGTTGAAGCATCTGCCACATCCCATAGACATAATCCTTGGAGTATCCCCAGTCTTTTACTGCATTCAGGTTTCCAAGAAGAATTGGATTGTTTGAGCCACGATATATCTTGGCAACACCAATCGAAATTTTCCTGGAAACGAATTCAGGTCCCCTGACTTCCGACTCGTGATTGAAAAGGATGCCGTTGGATATGAAAAGTTTATAGGCATCCCTGTAGGTTCTCGTAGTCCATATCCCAGCCAGTTTGGATATCGCGTAGGGATTTCTAGGCAGGAATGGTGTGTTCTCGTTCTGGGGGGTCTGAGCGGGATGGCCAAAAAGCTCGGAGGTAGCGGCAAAATAGAATCTTGTATCTGAGGAAACATCCTTCACCGCGTTGCAGATATTTAGCGTTCCACCGATATTGGAATCGTAGGTAGAGAATGGGTTTTGAAAGCTGTAGCCAACAAAACTTTGAGCCGCAAGGTGATACAGTTCATCAGGTTTCTCCCTTGCTATAATTGAAGTCACAAAATGTGCGTCATTTATGTCACCGTAGTGGATTTCCACCTCGTCTCTAACCTCGTCAGGTAGCAGTGCCATTGTTCCTGTGCCCATGGAACTGTTTCTTCTAATTATTCCGTGGATCTCATACTTTCTTGACTTCAGCAACTGAGTGAGGAAGTACCCATCCTGTCCGGAAATGCCAGTGACAAGCGCTTTCATTATTTGGCTATAGGTAAAAAATATAAATAATTTACAATTCTGCTGGTACATTGCTATACAGCAGTACATATCAAGTCTTATGTTCAATGGAATCTGTTATTCTTCATCCCCGGTACAATGTCTGGCGCCTAGTCAAAGACTGATTCAATGGGGGGATTATGAAAATAGGTTTTTTTGGTAGCTTTTATCCGAGAATAGATAGACTCTCAACTACTTCTATTGGTTTAGCGTACCTGTTTGGGAACGTTTCTTATGTTGAGGAAATCACCGTGTTTGGTCCCTTAATGTCAAGAATACCTCCAAATTTTCCAGCCAAAGTCAACCTGAATTCCATTTGGGAGTATGACGATATTTTATCAATTTTCAAGACTCTGAAGACAATGCTCCTCGACAGGAAACATTTTGATTTATTTTTCTTCAACCTGATTCTCACATCCTTCGGAAGGCGTGGCTTGTCCAACGCACTCGGCTTACTGGTTCCAGTCCTACTCAGTTTTCTGACGCGAAAAAGGGTAATAGTTTACCTCCATCATATAGTAGAGACCCAGAATCTGGGTGAATTAGGATACGGAGAGAAAAAATTGTCGGCTGCAATTGCCATGTTAATTGAACGTCTAGTCTTTGTTACTACAAGAGTGATAGTGCCGCTCCCTTCGCAACAGTCAAAGATTTCTTCATTTATTAGGAGTGCTCCGCGTCAATTGGTCTTCCCGGGCTTGGAAGGGATTTGGGCATACAATAACTACCTGAGATCAAATATTTCTTCAAGGGTGCGCGGATTCTCTGGCATCAGAATTTTAATGTTTGGGGCTATAGGGCCGCAAAAGGATATAGCTAGGATCTTGAATATTTTGGGAAATCATAATTGCGACCTGAAGTCCTTCCATTTGACAGTGGCTGGCTCCATTAATTCCAATTTTCCTCAGTATGAGAGAAAATTCGAGGAAATGCTAACCAAGTTCAATAATAGTAATTTAACGTATATCAAGAATCCTAGAGAAGAAGACATTCCAGAACTTTTTATCAATGCAGATGTGTTGCTTCTACCATATAAGGCCGCGGGCGGCTATTCAGCAGTTATGAACGTTGCAAAACTGTATTGCATCCGAGTACTTTGTTATGCTAACGCGGATCTACAGCTTTTCTCTGACCTGATAGATATTGATGCTAGATTTGTTAGCAATTCAATGATCGATGATATTGTGCAGGAGTTGAAAGCTTTTGTTTGGGAGCCACGAGTGGGAACAAACATTGAGTCGGTTATGGAGAAGAACGTTCAAATGGTAAATCAATTGTTTGGGACCAAAGAATACTGCCCAAATCAGGGAGTAATGTAATAATGACCGAAGCTCATCAGAGCAAGGACAGTGGCGATTCAAGAATCAGTATTTTTACTCCCAACTCTCTTAGATTTTATGGAGGAGGAGAAATAATACTAATTCTGATCTCTTCAATGTTGAACAAGCTTGGTTTCAACACGACAATTTATGGAGATGACCAATATTCAGGAATCAAGAGAGTTCAAGAACTGCGAGAGGACGATTATCGGATAACCTATAAGGAAATAAGGATGCAGCAACATCGGGGAATTGGCAGGATTATGTACCACAAATTCCCTTCTATCGATAGTCTGAGAATTGGCGCGCTAAACCTGATTATGTTATGGAGGGTACCTAGTCGTAACCAGATTATGGCTTGCACGGATAGTAGTTCAAAGTGCATTTTGCTGCTTCACGGGATTGGAATAGACAGGCTGCATTTCGCTAATCTTACAGTAATTCTATACCAATTATATCTCCGTTTGCAGCTTCACCTTAAGAGACCCATTTTGTCCGATAGGAACCTATACTTCCAGGTCCTCAATGATTTTCAGTATGATTACCTATGCAGATTACTCAGAAAGCCAGAAAACATATTTCTGATAAAGAATGGAGTGCAGTCAGGCTCCTACATGGTAGGAAGAAATGATGACATCTTTAAAGTGATTTTCATTGGAAGGATTGAAAATGTACAGAAAGGTATAAGACGTCTTTTGAGAGTTTCGCAAATTTTGTCTGTCAAGCGGCCTGAATTGAAATTTGAGATAATAGGAAGCGGATCCTATTCGAGTAAGATTGAAAACACCAAGAACTTAACCTATTCTGGTTTCGTTACTAGCGAGGAGAAGGTGAAGGTCCTCAAGGAAGCCGGCCTTTTGGTCATCACCTCGAATATGGATCCTTCGCCAGCAGTTGTTATCGAAGCACTCTTATCAGGTCTCCCTGTTGTGGGAACGCCTGTGTCGGGAATTGCCGGTATGCTTAAGTTGAACTCTCTCTACGGAGACATTTCTGGTTTCAATCCCAATGCTTTTTCAGATAGTATTATTAAATATTTTGATTTGTGGCGAGGGAGCCCGGAGAGGTATTTTTTGGATAAGATCGAACGCAGAAACCGAGCAATTGAGGACTTCTCTTTCGATAGGATGATTAAGGAATATGAAACAATGATACGGAAGGTTTTTTCGCGATAAATTGAGAATGGGGGAGAAATAAAATGAGAAAGCTCGATGAGAATGAAAAGGGGGGTTACAGGATATACAGCAAGGAATATAGGGGCAGAAGCAAGAATAGAGAAAATGTTTCTAATTTAAGGTCTTTTTGTCTTGATTCTGCCAGAAAGGCTGGTCTTACAAATAATCTTTATTTTTCCAGGAACTTTATCAAACGCCATTTTGTTCTCGAGAATCTTAATTCTGTGTTGACGGGATGCAGTTTGGCGGAGTCCAAAGCCCACATTCTCGATTTTGGTCCAGGATTCGGGATACTACTCCCAGCATTATCCCGCATGTATGACAAGGTTACTGCATTGGACGTTGACCGCTCACAAATGAAAGCTTCCCAAAGTATCGTTAATTCCGCGGGAATCACTAATGTATCCTTAGTCCTGAAATCCCCTTCCGATGAATTTGACGCTTTCGGGGATCATAGTTTTAGCGCAATAGTTGCTGATAATGTTCTGGAACACATGGAAGATCCAACGTCAGTGCTTCCACATTTCATCAGAATTCTGAAAAACGGTGGATTAATAGTCCTGTCACTCCCAAGCGAGGGGCATATATATCGATTCTTTGAAAACCCGCTTGATGGACATCTTCTACGAACAAAAGCAAGCATCGATAGCTTATTGTCAAACTTTAAATCGAGACTAAGAGAAATAGCAAGTCTAGATTCCTTTCCATTCTTCTTGACTAGGGTTTATATGATCGGTGAGGAAGATAACAACAGAATTTAGATCTCGTCTTAAGGGACGTGAAATGTTCACCTCATCTCTGGACACGCATGCAAATTCTCAGGTCAGCCTTCCGCCCTTACATTAGCCAGTTGTACTGGATACCTAGAGAACTAGACAATATGGCGTCAGAATCCTGTAGGATTCCCCGTGTGATCTTGGTACTCTTCCAGTTTCAGTAGCGTGGTGATTTTTGGGCCCATTGGGTGCACTAACCATTCTGCTTCAGCACCTTGGTCCCTTCAATTGTCGTCCACGTATCTGATGTATAGATTCCCGCCGCATTTATTGCGATCGCTCTTCTGATATAAATGTAGGGAATAATAAAAGAGGGGAGGGGGTCAGATAACATACTTCTTATTACCAGCGAAATTGGAGGGCGAGAATACACAATCCGGAATGTATTTAATCCGGTTTCCGGAAATTTGTGCATAGATTTCCAATTCTCGAACGCGTTGATCCTTGCTACCATTCTTTTGACAGAAATGAGATATTCGCCCAAGTCAGATGGTAGGGCGTAATAGCTCACAGCATCCCTTGCTATGATGAACCTCAAATTGTTTGTAAGGACTTTATAGAGTACGTAACTTTCTTCGTCCACCCCGTCTGTGGGTATCCGGCCCATTAACTCAACAGCTCTTCTGTTGTATGCTCCGTTGTGTCCCACCAAAGGCAGACTGAAGCTTCCGGCTTCTCGTCCAAGAGTTGCTGGAAGAGACATGACGCCGATGGCTCTCTGGAAAAACTTTTCAGGTCTTTGGGGCTTGTTCAGTAATGTTGCCACATCGCTCCCTTCGTGAATTTGCTTTACGAGGGAAACTACGGCGTTACCAGATAAAATATGATCCGCATCAAAATGCAGGAGGGTTTCACACTTAGAATCCAGGAAATATTGGAAAAGTCGGTTCATGGAATGCACTTTTCCCCTTACCGTCGATCCTGCCCATAAATTTCTGACTCCCGACGATAGGATCTCATTCACGACGCTTAGGCTTTGGTCATCATCACTTTGATCCATAAGCACAATTTCCCTGTTCATATCTTGTGATTGTGTCGATACTTGGTTGTACATATTCCTTAGATTCTCTCCCTCGTTGTAGGAAAAAATACCGATAAGAACTCTATCGCCATTGGAATACTGCATTTCGTTATTCATCCTTATGTAAAAGCGTCAACATCATTCGTTCTGTCTTAGTACCAACAACATTACTCCTGTAGGAAAGACTGTATTGTCTTGCTTTATCACTAAATTCTTTATAGTTTCTCAGTATAGTTTTCAGGGATTGCGCAAACGACGTTGAACTATCATACAATTTTCCAGCATTTGATTTCAGAACATGATTTGTAGCGGCAGACTGCGATCGATCCCTGACTATCTTGGCGGCATCATACACAAGGGCTGGCATTCCGGTCGCAAACGCCTCTATGATTTGCCGATAGAATCCTTCGTAAGAGGTTGCAGTGACATATACATGATTCCTTGCGTATTCGTTAATCAGGTTCAATTCCGTCATATACCCTTTGAGCGTCACAAACTCAGAAATTCCATATTTCTTTGAGAGATTTCCAAGTTCCTTTATATTTTCATCGGACAGACCTACCAAAGTCAGTCTGAGAGATGAGTTATAATTTACTGCGGTCGAGAAATATTCCAAAAGGATATCGTGCCTCTTTCTTCCATTGTAACCGTCCCACGGACCAACAGAAAGAAGTCTGAGTTTACCATCACTAGTCGGAGGGTTTCTCTCTTTGATTTCGTAGAATGAGTTGGGAATCTGATCTTCAATTACTGTCATTCTTAGTCCGTACTGGTGAGCATAAAAATCAGCAAGTTCTTGAGTAACTGTAACGACTACGTCTGGTCTTTTCAGAACGTAGTAAGTTAAAAGAGTTGCCGCCATAATACGAAGTTTCTTGCTAACAGATCGAAAAAGCCTTGGAGAATCAAGTTGATGCACGACAAGAATGCTCGGCTTGCCCGACTTGACTGCAGGAAAGACATAAGGAAGGCTGCCCTTTACATATACGAGGTCATACTCACTTAATCTTTTTGCGAGTCTCCCGCTGAATATCACGCAACTGTACAGTTGATCAATTCTGGTTACCGTGACATTTTTCGCATTAAGACCGTCTACGAGGGGGTAGTTAATTTTAGGAGTTAGAACATCAATTTGCCAGTCACTGTGCACAGAAGAAAGATAACTAATGACTTCTGAGATACTATGCGTCTGGCCTGCATTAGGGTGTATCCCTTGGATAAGGAATGCTAGTTTCATTTGCCTAGCTCCTTCTTGTGAAGTAAGGCCTGTTTCTCAATTCGGGCTCCTCGTTGGCAAAAGCCTTGAGCCCGCACCGCGAATGCCAAAGGCTACGATGAATTTCGTTCAACTCCGATCAACCTCCAAATCCGAACGTCCTATGGTGAGTTATCTTGAGACCGGGTGCCTACATGGGCCAGTGGGGTTGGTACACCTTTCCGACTCTGTCTACCGATCAACTTCCTTCACCCTTTAATGTTCTCCGCCTATTTTTTTTCTCTTCTTCCAGTATCTCCGAAGATAATTATTCCAGTGATGCAATACTATATCTTATTTTCCGCACTTTTGGAAATGAATAACTCCGAATTATTTTTCAGGCGGGGAGAACGTACTTTTCCGGATCAATCTCCATCATTTTCAGGAGTTTTCTCTGGATTCCGGAGAGTTCCGGCTGGAACACCTCCATTACCTTCTCTTGTGTGAGGAGCATGTGGAACTGCACATTGCTGAATATGGAGAGCAGGCGATCCGCTGTGGGTGATTCACGCTCCTTTCTTTCGTGGTATATAGGAATGCTTTCGATCTTCATTGATTTCATGGAGAGCCTTGCGGACATTTCGATCAGGGCCTCTATGAGCATTGCAATGAAGAACATGAAAAGGAAGGACTCTATCCTGTCGACGCGCTTGAAGACCATGGGCATTACGGAATAGACGCTCTTCATCTGCTCGTTCCTCTTCTCCAGCCTTGGCTGGTACTTGTAGTTCTGCAGCACCTCCTCCGGTGTCAGGGATGCGTTCGTTATGAGCGGGAAGATGCCGTCGCACCGTTCGTCATATGCGATGTTTTCCCTGATCGGTTCCGTGGTGATGCGGAACCTCTTCCTCACGGTTCTCACATATGTGGTATCCGGACCGGGTCGTCCACGCCTTGACTGACGGAACGTCTCAACCTCGTCCTCATGGATCGTGAAGGAGAGATGCCTCTTCGCCTCCTTCATGATCAGGCCGGTTTTACTGGCAAGATCCTCCCTGGTTCTTATGCGGGACCTTCCCGACAGCTTTCCGTTCAGTGAGGCGATTGCGCTCACGGCCCTCTCCATGATCCCTGTCCTTGCGTCCCGTTCCCTCTCCGCTTTCCATGCGCTCCACACGCATATGATGCGGTATCCCTCCGCCGACGGCACGGGCGATCCCAGCACCATGAAGGTCAACTACGAGTCCAGGAGGAGTCTGCAGCGTTTAGAGAGGGAGAAAGACAAGGCCCAGAAGGAATCCGATGCCTTCCCGTCGACAAAGGGAAGGCATGATTTCCAGTATTCCGTCTTCGCGGTGGGAGCGCACTCGAAGATCATTGCGGGATTTTCTACGACGGACGATCACTCGATCGGGGAACTGTCTCATTTCCCGCACGTAGTGTCACAGACGATGGAACTCTGCCCCGGTATCGGTGAGATGCTGGATGATGCCCTGTATTCGAACAGGAATGCCTGCTCCATCTTGGATGCGTACGGCATAGTCCCTTATTTCCTTCCAAAGACCAATGTGTCATCGGCAGTTGAATATTGATCATTTTCGGCTATTGAAAACTGACCAGATCGGCCGTTTAAAATCTATCTTTGCCCTATTGTATCACTACAATTCAATTGAAAGTTTCTCCAGGACGTATTTCTGCTCCTTCGTCAGTTCCACCGGGGCATGAGACCCATTGCTGTAGACCACTTCCTTTATCCCGGAAGTGATTCTCTCCGTCTCCGAATAGGAAAGACCGCA
>JAMDBT010000015.1 GCA_023487205.1 Thermoplasmatota archaeon | reverse complement strand
CTGCACCAGTCCGAAGTACTCCGATGAGTACTCGTTTTCACCACTCTTGAATAGCCCATTTCTGGGCTTAAGACCGCCAAGATCGACAATGTCTCCCGGCAGCACAATAGTCCTGTTACCAGCCAATTATGTCAACTCCGTATACAGAAAAAAGAACGTCTTCCAGTAAAGCAATTCTCATAATAACTTAGGTATTTCCACAATTCCAGTTTCTCCTACCAAATAGCATTTCCAGACAGATCTTTCTTTTCTCTCAGCGGGGTTCGATTAAGATTGGCTATATATTACTTGTTGCCTGTTCTTGTGCATCTGTGAACAAACAGCTGACTCTAACATCATCCATTTGGTTCATGCAAGCGTGTCGGCCCCACTTATTTCACACTATTCCCCCATTTCTCCTTTTCAAAGCCTCCACACCTTATCATCGATTTGAATTGGCTTGCTGAGAATCGCAAACGTGTTCAGCGATGTGACTCAATTCGGTCGATAAATTGTTTCGCAGGAATCGTTATTCAGAGACATTGCATCATGGCAAACTGGAGGAATTCAGGTGAAAACAAGAAGTGGAGATAATACGGTTACCATTGCTCATACTCCCGATCCGGACGATGCGTTCATGTTCTACGCAATGTTTGAGGGGAAGATCAAGACCAACCTTGCGTACAGGCAGGTGGTCAAGGACATAGAGACCCTGAATGGGGAGGCTAAGGAGCGGAGGTACGACGTAACCGCAGTTTCGGCCAATGCGTTCGCCTCCCTGGCGAAGGACTACTTTCTCCTTTCCTCTGGTGCCAGTTTCGGAATATCGTACGGTCCACAGGTTGTCGCCAAGGCACAGATAAGCCTTGAGGGTAGGAAAATCGCGGTTCCCGGAACGGGCACTTCTGCATATCTCCTTTACAGGATGTTTGCACCGAAGGAGGGGGAGTTCCGTATTACGAGGTTCGACAGGATTTCTCAGGCAGTCATCAATGGAGATGCAGATGCGGGCGTTCTTATTCACGACGAGCAGCTCACCTTTCAGCAGATGGGACTCGTCAGGATCCTTGACCTGTACGAGGAGTGGAGGAGGTATGCAGGAAGCCTTCCTGTCCCGCTGGGATTCAACGCTATCAGGAAAGACTTGGGAAGGGAAAGAGCAAAGCAGTATCAGGAAGATTTCAGAAAATCCATAGAGTATGCGATGGCAAACGAGGATGACGCGGTCAGGTACGCGATGAAGTTTGCCCGGTATCAGGACCTGCAGATGGAGAAGAGGTTTGTCAGAATGTACGTCAACAGGCTGAGCATTGACTTCGGAAATGAGGGGCGGAAGGCGTTGGATATGTACTACGCAAGAGCGTCATCGATGGGATTGCTGCCTGTACCCAAGTTTGAGGTCGTATGATTGCAGAGGCTAGAGCAGACATCCTCCCGTGAATAAATTCATGGGGTTCATTCCGGAACAGAGGTTCTTCAATTTTGAGTAAGACTGTTCACCGTCATGATTGAGTACCAAATTATGGAACTTTCATCCTCTTGATGACTTCTGTTGCAAACTCTGTGCCAGACAGTGCCTTAACCTTTAGCACCCTGGCAAGGTCCTGTGTCACTTTCTGATCTGCATAGGTCAAAGTCAAGGCTTCTTCCAGTATATTGGCAGCTTCCGTCCATCCTATGTGCCGGAGCATCATTCCCCCCGAAAGAATTAGAGAGGTGGGATTTGCAACGTCCTGCCCCGCATACTTTGGGGCAGTTCCATGCACTGCCTCGAATATGGCATACACGTCGCCGATGTTTCCTCCTGGTGCCAGGCCCAAGCCGCCAACCTGTGCGGCAATGGCATCGGAAAGATAATCGCCATTGAGGTTAGTGGTCGCAATGATGTCATACTCGTCCGTCCTGGTCAGAACCTGCTGGAACATGTTATCGGTGATTCGATCCTTCATCACCACTCTCCACGCTGCAGGCGCGCCCTGCTGGAGTTCGTCCTCCCTTATTGTCTGGTCCTTGAATTCCGTCGCAGCGAGATCATAGCCCCATTCCTTGAAGGCCCCCTCAGTGTATTTCATAATGTTACCCTTATGGACCAGCGTGACGCTCTTGCGCCTGTTTGCAAGCGCGTATTGTATGGCTTTCCTGACGAGCCTCTGCGACTTGAATTTGCTGATTGGTTTAATTCCGATTCCTGTGTCGTCAGTGAGCTTGACCTGGAAATCCTCCTTCAGGAACCAGCGCAGCTTCTTTGCCTCGTCTGAATCGTACCGCCATTCGATCCCGGCATAGAGGTCCTCGGTGTTTTCCCTGAAAACGACCATGTCAACTTTTTCCGGATTCTTCACGGGAGAGGGCACACCGGGAAAATACCGGATTGGCCTCACGTTGGCGTACAGGTCGAAGTACTGCCTCATGGTAACGTTGAGGCTCCTGAATCCTTCCCCTATTGGCGTGGTGAGAGGACCCTTGATTGAGACGACACATTTCTTCAGTTCGTCAAGGGATTCCTGCGGCAGGTGCTTTCCCGTCTTCTCAAAAGCCGCGTCTCCCGCGAGAATCTTCTTCCACCCAATTCTTCTTTTTTCCTTGTAAGCCAGCTCAATACATGAATTGATAACTGTAACTGCAGCCCTGGAAATATCTGGCCCAATACCGTCCCCTTCGATGAATCCAATGGTCAGGTCATCTGGTATTTCAAGCTTTGAATCCTCCCTCACTTGAATGTAACTCATGCTGTTCCACGTGCTATCCGTTTTGTTTATAAGAAATGTTAGCCTGCTTTTAAGGTAATACCCGAAAGACTCTGCGCATGCCGTCATCCAAGGTCTTATCAATGCCTTTTCCTTTCTATATTGTATGGCCGTAAGTTCCGATATATTCCTCATCAGGAACTTTCTACCTTCGGATCTGGTTGACGTTTCGATCCTGGCTAACTCTTCCCTTACGGAATACTACAGCGAGTCCCTGCTGTACGAGCTTTACGAACAGTGGCCGGAAGCATTTTTCGTGTGCCACGAAGGAAACCGCATCCTCGGGTTTCTCTGCGGGTCAAAATACTCGAGGACAGAAGCTCGTGTTCTCTTGATTGCAATCAGAAACGACTTCCGGCGGTCGGGGTTAGGCGAGGAGCTTATGGCCAGGTTCGAAGATCTGGCGAAGAAATCCGGATTTGTCGCCTTAAGGCTTGAAGTCAAGAAGGAGAATGAGGGAGCTATGAAGTTCTACAGGCATCTTGGATTTTCAGTCACAGCAACGTTACCATCTTACTACAGCGATTTCTCAGACGCATTCGTGATGTGGAAACTTCTTTAGGCTGCTAATCTGGGCTCGTAACTTCTGGGATTCCTGAATTACGGTCCGGGGATCGCTATGCCTGGGTACCGGTCACTGGTGACGATCTTCTCTTTCTTCTGTTTCTGATGAAGACTCCAACAGTCATACACTCTATCACTACGATAACAGATAGCACCACCAGCCCGTTGAGTAGGGTGAGCAAGTTTCCGCCTGAGATCCCGTTCATCATGGTCAGGAATGACCTGACTAAAAGCCCAACTGTAATCTGGACCCCGAAATACAGAAACAGCGAGACAAAAATTACACTCCCGGCCAAAGCAAACCACGAGTACACTTTCACTATCTTTCTTTCCCGCAGGGGAAGTGATGCGAGAGGGCTCGAATGCTGAAACTCGGTCCCGGTGCGATTCATTCTCGCGACGAGGGGACGGAATCTGGACTTCAGGTATTCCATCGAATCCCCGAACAGGTTCTTGCACCCCAGCGCGTTGGCAACTGTGAAATAGAGATCTGTCCTCATGAAGAACTGGGCCTGCAGCATCCAGGACATGAGGATTGAGAGCATTGTTGCCCTGGCAATACCCTGGAACACCGGGCCAAGTTGAGAGAACGTTGCAGTAAACACCATAGCCGAGAAAACCATGGAATCCCATATCACACCAGCAAAGAATACCCTGTACCTGTATTTTGATTCAACCGCCCACAGGCTGTAGGCTTCCGTCTGGAATACCAGGTTAGTGAGCCGGGTACCAAGGGAAAAGCGCGCTGGAACCCCCAGAGACCGGGCTGCCTCTATATGAAACAGTTCGTGTACGAGACCAATACCTATCATAATGGCGCTGTTCACCAGAAGTACGACCGCAAGATTCTGACCCCAGAAGTAGAAGGAATACGAGGGCCAAAGTTTCTGGTTAAACAGGACCACGGTAATGGAAGCTATGAAGATCACGAAAATGGCAATAAATGAAAATTTATTGAAGAACAGCGAACCTGAAACTGCCTGATTCCCAGCGAAGAAACTCGTCGGAGGGTACTTTTCTTCACGGTCCGTGATTATATCACGCAGCATTCCAAGATCATTAAGCCTCCCGAGAAACTGATCTGCGTCAATCTCGTCCTGATACCCTCGCTCGTACAACATTTCCGAGGCGCCGCCGACCGTTGCTCCAGTTGCGAGGATTTCCATGAATTCACCCGCTATTATCGGGATCACCACAAAATTTCCGTCGGACTTCTTTCCGAGAAGGAACTCTTCACCTTCCCTACGAAGAATCACGTCGTCAAATACTATTCTGCCCTCGACAGGTATTCCCCCTGCTGCAATTATTTCATCAGTTTTCGACACTTTCCGTTTTCACCTTGCCTCATTTGACAACTCGACTTCTAGCTTCTTGGACGGATCTTCCCGAGGAACAGGCAGGGCATGAGTCCCAAAATCCAAATTCCCTGTACTTGGTCTCGTCAAGTTTCACCGTGTTCATAATCACTTGCCTGCCAATAATTGAACTCGGCATATCGCAGAGAAATCTTATTGCTTCCAAGGAAAGAATCTGAGCTGCTATACTTGACACAGGCCCAATAGCAGGAAATTTGTCGTTCAAGAACATGTTTTCCCCGGTTTCCCTTTCTTCATTCCTTTGATGTATGTCGCACTCAAAACACGGAGTAACGTAGGGCACGAAACCTGATACGTGGATGAGAGCACCCTGATAGCTGCTGGTCATCCACGGGATACCGGTTTCAAGGGCTGCCCGGTTGCACCATTCCTCAATCTTTTCATGCGGTTGATCGGCAGCAGAAACAAAGAGACTCGAACCCTCCATCATTCCCGTGATGTCCTGGTAAGATCCAACCTTCAACTCTACGCCGCTTATCTCAAGCCGGGAATTCACCTTTTTGAGTTTTTCAACTGCAGCATCCACCTTTTTTCGACCTACATCATCCTCGTCGTAGAGTACCTGTCTGGTCAAATTCGAGTATTCCACGATGTCAAAATCCGCGATTCTGAGATCTCCTATTCCGGAAGCCGCAAGGGAAAGCGCAACGGTGGACCCAACCCCGCCAAGGCCGAGAATCGCAACCCTAGATGCCTTCAGCCTCTCCTGCGGGAAGAAGGGGGTATTCCTGGTAAAGGGATCAACGAGGGAAAGGTAGTCCATATTCCTGCTGTACCTTTCTAATTCATTCGGGTTTACGTGCTTAAGAGCGGAGGGGTCTCCTTCTTCAATGTGTCCCCTTTTAATCAGAACTGCAAGCAGTTCTGTGACGCTTTCCCTGTCAAGAAATCCATTCGCGTCACGGATTAGTTCTTCCACAGTTCTTGTGCCGTCCAGCATCTTAAGAGTATTCCAAACACTGCTCTCGCTGTCATCCTGAAGGATGTCTGCAATAGGAAAGAATCTTCCAACGAGAATCTTGTTGTCATTTCCGCGGAACGGGTTGTGGGTTAGCTTCAGCCTGGGTCTTATAATAGAGGTTTTCTCATTCACTTGATCCATTCCCAAAGTTCAATCCCATTCCGTCATTTATAAATTATAAATGGTGGGAGATAAGACCTCCCGTAAATAAAAATTCCTGGACGAACCAGCCAGTCTCACTTGCAGTCTTCGATAAGTGGCGTTATGTAGTAGGTAGTTTCCCACTTCTCGGCCGGCCTTATAGATATTGCTATCTTTTTTGCCATGCGAGCTGTACCCCATCACAATATATGAATATTTCGCTGGTAATTTAATGACACATACATAATAAGAACAATAAAAGTTTGGGAGGTAAGACCTCCCGTAAATCAAATATCCCTGGACGAAACAACCTAGACTACTTCACGTCTACGCCATTCATGTTGGTAATGAAGATAGTGGTCTCCCACTTCTCAGCCGGCCTTATAGATATTGCTATCTTTTTTGCCATGCGAGCTGTACCCCATCACAATATATGAATATTTCGCTGGTAATTTAATGACACATACATAATAAGAACAATAAAAGTTTGGGAGCTAAAAGCTCCCTCAAATTAAATATTACGGGTCCAAACGCCCAGTCTCATTTAGCATCGAAGGGCATTTCCGTTATGTAGAAAGTGGTCTCCCACTTCTCGGCCGGCCTTATAGATATTGCTATCTTTTTTGCCATGCCAGCATAGACATACTCCACATATATGAATATTTCTCTAGCGTTTTACTGTGCGTAATATAATATGAGTTAAGATGTTACGAGAAACTTTGATCGAAGGCAAATCACTCCATCTAGCCAGGGCAAGATTACTGATACTACCAGGAAGTTTTGCCAAGCTTACTGTAAGAAATGGAATTTGCTCCGCTGTAGTTGTCTTTCACGACCGTGAAGGTTAGGATTTCCGTGTTCGAAGATACTCCCCAGATTCCAGTGAAATACACCTGCAACAGGTCTGATATTGCTCCAGGCATTGAGTTAGCGGATCTCCCTTCTGCCACAAAATCTCTCACAAACTTGATGCACAACAGCGATGTGCCGCACTGAACCTTCACACTCTGGGTTGCTGCCCTGAAAGATGGGGACCTGACATTAAATGATTCAGTTACATACTGGAGGCTTGGGTGGACGGGACCCTCATAGAGGTGTATAACGGCTTCGGAGTGAGGGGTTACCTGGGCACCTGTCCTCCTGTCGACAATGGCTTTCATCGCCATTTCTTTAAGGTTTGCGCGTTCTGCGGTGAGCCGCTTCTACAATCCGGATTCGGTTGAACTCAATTCGAGTCTGCGATTTCAAGACCTACGCTACAGAGTACTTCTTACACGGTGAAGTTTAATAGCGACTGACTTAGGCTGACTTTCTTCCCTTGGTTCACTTTTGAACAGGCGTTCCGCAATTCGTACAGAAATCCACGCCAGAAGGCACTACTGTTCCGCAGTTTGAGCATGCATTCATAACCTGTTGCCGTGAACTTGCTGCTGGAGGTTTCCATTGTATGGCAAGAATTCCGCCAATCAGGCCAAGCAAGAAACCGATCAAAAGACCCCCAAGTGAACCGATTATGCTGAGGAACGAGAATATGACGATGAGTGTACCTGCAGTATCGTGACCTTTGGGATTGGTCTTCAGCGTGGAAGCAGTGTAGATGGTGAAGATCCCGATCACAACACCAATTATCCCAATCGGAAAAATGACAAAACCCCCAATAACGATGAATACTCCGGCAACCATGCTAAGCAGGTAAGCATCGGAAGGATACCCAGTCTCGCCCATTCAAAGCAGTTACAGAATCTAGGTATATGTATGTGCGTCCCTCCATCTCCGATGAAGACCGCTGAATATCCATCAAATGACGCGACAGAACATGCAATAAAGGAGACTGCAACGCAATTCCCGGCTAGCATTTACCAAATATCATTGCATAATTGCACCAATGTGATAATTGTTTTAGACACCCGCTTTTCTCCTGACTGCGCAGCGGGAATGATAATTAAGCATGCGACCATTGAGAATACGATTGGAAATGTTTGAGGTGAGGTTTCATGGCAGGGGAGGACAGGGGGCGGTCACCGCTTCTGAGATACTTGCACACGCTGCTTTTAATGAGGGAAAGTATGCCGTGTCGTTCCCTTTCTTCGGCACTGAAAGAAGAGGGGCGCCCGTCACTGCATTTACAAGAATTGACGACGGCCCGATTCTAATCAAGACACAGATCTATAATCCCGACGCAGTCGTGATTCTCGACCCTTATGTGATGACTCGGGGCGATGTGCTTTCTGGAATTAAGAACGAAGGGTATCTCTTGGTCAATACCCCTCAGGACCCCGCCAGACTTGGTTCAGAATCTAAGAAAGCCACGGTGGACGCAACCTCGATTGCGATTGCACGCGGCCTTGGAGACAGAACAAATCCGATAATCAATACCTCGATGATTGGGGCACTTGCCCGGATAACAGGGCTCATCGACAGGGAAAGTGCCATTGATGCCGTTCGTGAACTGTCACCGAGAAAGAAGGAAGAAAATGCAATGGCAGCGGCAGACGCCTATGATTCAGTTCGTATGGGGTGGGTTCGATGACAACCATTCCCGTAGCCAACGTCAGCTCACGCGCAAACCACACCGACTCATGGCGGATACAGAAACCGGAAATCCATTATGAGAAATGCATTAGGTGCATGATCTGCTGGAAGTTCTGCCCGGATAATGCCATAAGGGTTGAAACAGGAACGTCGCACCCGTCCCCAAATGAAAGGATCGCAAAATTCGAAGTTCCGGTCATCGAGGATGATTATTGCAAGGGGTGTGGGATATGCGCCAGCGAGTGCCCTGAGAAGTGCATTGACATGACGCTGGAATCGATTCAGGTGATCTGAATGCAGGCCGTACAGAAATACAACGCAATAATGACTGGAAATGAAGCCGTGGCGTTTGGAGCGAAACTTGCCCGTGTCGGCTTCATTTCTGCTTATCCCATCACGCCGCAGACTACGATCGTGGAGAAGCTTGCGGAAATGGTCGCAAACAGGGAGATCAGCGCGCATTACGTGGAAGTTGAGAGTGAGCACAGTGCAATGGCGGCAGTCTTTGCCAGTGAACTTGTGGGAGTCAGATCATATACTGCGACCAGTTCACATGGCCTGCTTTACATGCACGAAATGCTCCACTGGACAGCGGGGCAAAGACTTCCGGTTGTCATGAGCGTTGTAAACAGAGCGCTGGGGCCTCCTTGGAACATCTGGACGGAACAGACAGACTCCATGAACCAGAAAGAGACCGGTTGGCTGCAAGTTTATTGTGAATCCAACCAGGAAGCCCTGGATTCCATACTTATGGGATACAAGATTGCAGAGTCCCCTGATGTACTGCTCCCCCTGATGAGCATGGAGGATGCATTCATTCTGTCGCACACCTCAGAACCGGTAATACTTCCGGACCAGGACCAGGTGGATTCTTTCCTGCCTCCCCTCAACCTTTCCTTCAGGGTCGACTTGAAGAACCCCATGGGTTACGGTTCGTATTCCACCCCGGACGGGCCCTACATGGAACTGAGGAAGGATATGATGGATTCCTTGAGGAACTCGCGAAAAGTCATCTCAAAGGTGACTAAAGAATTCGGAGAAACATTCGGCAGAAACTATTCCGGACTGATTGAAAAATTCATGATGGAAGATGCAGAATACGCGATAATAGCGTCCGGTACGCTGGCTTCAACCGGAAAGTATGTAGTCAGTAAGCTCAGACAGGAAGGCAAGAAGGTTGGTCTGATCAGGGTCAGGTTTTTCAGGCCGTTCCCTGATTTGGAGATAGCGGAGGCGGTAACAGACCTGAAAGGAGTGGGCGTTATAGACAGGTCTACTTCCTATGGATCTGCAGGACCAACTGCTCTTGAAGTCAGATCAGCGCTATACGGCAAGTCTGAGATTCCAGTGGCTGCATTCATTGCTGGCCTCGGAGGGAGAGACGTGAAGGTAGAGGATTTCGAGAAAATGTTTCAATACGTTGAGCAGGGGAAAACTGGCAATTTCTACATTAACGTGAAGGAGGCGTGCTGAGATGCCCCTGTCTATTCCAAAGGAAGAGTTCATGGAGCCGGGTCACACCGCTTGCCATGGATGTGGAGCTACGCTTTCAATGAGGTACGTTCTCAAGGGAATGGGCCCAAATACAGTAGTCTCGGTTCCTGCCGCCTGCTGGGCAGTGATACCGGGGGCAATCCCCAACCGGACGCTTGACGTTCCAATGGTGTATACTCCTTTTGCCGCCACAGGTGCGGCCATCACCGGGCTGAGGGAGGCATTCAACATACTTGGAAAGGAAGATTACAATGTCGTTGGCTTCGCTGGAGACGGGGGAACTGCGGACATTGGTCTCCAGTCACTCTCAGGAGCCATGGAGAGGGGGCACAACGTATTCTATATCATGTACGACAACGAGGCATACATGAACACGGGTGTACAGAGGTCCGGCAGCACCCCTTACGGTGCTGAAACCACGACTACCCCCGTCGGGAAGGATAGGAATTTTAAGAGGCAACGGAAAAAGGTAGTCGCGGATTTGATGATGGCACAGGGAGTCCCTTATGTTGCGACTGCCACGATTGCCTATCCAGAGGACCTTATCAGGAAAATTACAAATGCAAAGAATGTGAAGGGCCCGAAGTTTATCCAGATACTTTCCCCTTGCCCAGTCGGCTGGTATTACCCGTCTGAGAAGTCAGTGGAGATTTCCAGGCTTGCGGTTCAATCAGGAGTGTTTCCCTTGTTTGAATGCATCCACGGTCAGCTGAAGGTCACGAGGCAGTCAAAACCAATCCGCCTGTCCGAGTACCTGTCGGCACAGGGGAGATTTTCGCACATGGAGGAGGAAGATGTCAGGAACGTACAGGAATACATTGATGAACGGATGAATTTCCTTCTGGAGTTGGAACAGAAATCTGGAAAGTAGTGGTTGGCAGACAATGATTGGCTAGCGAGGATAGAGCACCAAACTGTAGCTTCTGACCTCGTATGCCCGTCATGTGCAGAAATCTTAATGCCCTTGACTGATTCACCCCAGCATTGTTGTGCAGCGCACTTGATCCGGAGGAAAGGCTGGCACCGTTCTCTACAGCAAAATACATGGTGGTATACGACGAGAACGTCAAGGAATTTGCGGTTCAGGTTCAGAATCCTGTGTTGAAGAGGAGGAGGAGACGCAACGCTTTCGCGTGGGAATGCGTGAAACTGCGGGCAAACAGAATTCTCGTTCCTGAGGGAAGCCTTAGCTTCAGCGGGTTCCTGATGCTGAAGAGGTCCAGGATTGAGGTCCTTGTTGGAAACAAGGGTGAAAAATTCCTGGAAGCCGCCACCAGGAAGGCGGAATTCTCGGATGTTCTGACCTCGTTTAGGGAAGCTGCCAGGGAATGGTTCTCTTCCGCAGTGAAAAGGTAGATCAGTTTCTGCTGATTATGGTCAACATATCTCCGTCATTCAGTGGATAATCAAGGCCCACCCTGATTTCTCTGAACTTACGCTTTGGGCCGGAAAGTACCGCATACCTGAAAGACTCCATCATTTCCCTGGAGATCTTGCGAACTGCTTCCCTGACCGTCGATCCGTCGACCATCACAAGCGGCCTCTTTGTATCAGTTTCACCGGATTTCTCGCGCATGTACACTCTTATGAGACTCAGGCCGTTGTAGACGGTTCCCTTGAGATCCTCGATGCCCTTCCCAGACTTCGCTGAGACCTCCAGGAATCTCATCCCAGAGGGTATTCTGCTGACCATCCCTTCCCTGTTGTAAGGAACGTCAGTCTTATTCACCACGATAATCGAGGGGACAAATACTGACGATGGCCGTAGGGAATCGATCACGTCGTCGCTGGTTATCCGCTCCCTTATGTAAACGTCCGCATTCGTTATCTTGAACTCCTTCAGTATGGACGTAATTGTATCTTCAGTGACATCGATGTGCCTGGGGGCATGAATCCTGATACCACCGGAGTTCGTTTTCTTGACAGAAATGTTCTTCTTCCTCCTGTTCAGAACGATGCCGACCTTGTAAAGTTCCGATATTATTCCCTCGATCCCCTTTGCTTCTGTGTCCGTGACGATTAGAACTAGATCCGAATTCCTGACGACACTCAGCACCTCCCTTCCCCTTCCTGATCCGGCTGAGGCATTTTCTATGATTCCGGGAAGATCCAAGATCTGGATCTTGGTTCCCTGATACTCCATTATCCCGGGAATAACCCTGAGAGTGGTGAACGCAAAGTTGCCGATTTCACTCTCTGCCCCGGTCATCGAGTTCAACAGCGAACTCTTCCCCACATTAGGATATCCCACTAAGCTGACGGTGGCGTCTCCGCTCTTTGGAATGGAAAATCCCTGCCCACCGCCTCCTTTCCGATGAGCTTCAAGCTCCATTTGAAGGTGGGAGAGCTTCGCCTTTAGCATCCCGATGTGATGCTCTGTGGCTTTGTTGTATTGTGTCTTCTTGAGTTCTTCCTCAATTTCCTTGATTTTGTTTTCTGTGCTCCCCATGTTCCATCTTCCCTTTCGGAAGGGATGCGAATTTTGACCCCTATTCCGTATCCTCCAAGGTCTTTGAAGCGCGATCCGGGATCAGGCAGAATGGTTCCCTTACACTTAACCTTGAGGAATAAAGCGTGAAGCAGTCAACTACCCACCCCTGAAGGAGTGGGCTTGTTGCTGGTCTCCCCCATGTCCGTGGACATGGATTCATCGGACCGCAACGATTGGCTGGTTGACAGCAGCCTGAAGTACTCAGATTTACCGAGTACCTCAATATTCCTTGAGGCATTCAGGTCGGCATGAAGCTCAAAATGACAGTTCAGGCAATGGAAGATTGATCCTTTACGGTTGTTTTTATCCCTGTATCCACATTTTGAACAGGTTTGAGATGTGTATTTGGGATCAATGTATATGACAGATTTGTTTAAATCCTCTGCCTTGTATTCTATGAACTGTTCCAGATGGTATGGAGACCATGAACCGAGTTTGTGGTTGAATCCCCTTCCATTTCCTTTCTTTCTCATGCCTGATGCGTTTAGTTCCTCAAAGGCAAAGACGTCAAATGGGAGATTCACTATCTTCCTTGATATCGCATGATTTGTGTCAAGCACGAACCGTCTCTCTCTTCCGCTCAGTTCCTTCAGTTTGCGATGAGCGGAACGAGTGCCTGCGTGCTGCAATCTCTTTTTGTTGTATCGATATCTCCCCTTCACGTCTTTCAGATGCCCTGAATTGAAGAACATGTTGTTTGACAACACTGCAATGTTGTTTATGCCTCTGTCTATTCCCACCACTCTTATTTCCTTGTTTTCTACCTTGTTTTCCACCTCCCTGACTATTTCTACCTGCACCATCACGAACATTTTTCTTTGTCTTGTGTCAATGAAAACCTGTGCATTTGTGTATTCTCCCCTGTATTTTTCAATCAGGGGAGAATTGGCAACCGGAAACACCAGTCTCCCTTTCACAGTGGTCAGTGATATGGTATGGGAATCGGGATAGAACCTGAAGGTCCTCCTGTCGTATCGAATTGTATAGGATTTCCTGTGTATCTCCTTTGCAAGTTTCGTTTGCTTCAATGATTCTGATGCTGTATCCCTTGCCGTCTGCACAAGTGCTGATGGGAGAGTTGGTATTTTCTCCCTGACCTCTCTATATGTTCCCCTGTTCAGCTTGTTCTTGTTGAACGTTTTTTCAGAGAAGCCGTAGTCCAGAACTATCTGGCAGGCTTCCCTAAACTGTTTCCCTGTTTCAAGAAGGGAGGAATCGTAGGGCAACTTAAGTTTAATAGTTCTGAACGTTGTTTATTAGATTACTTCTTAACATATTGATGTTCTGTTGAGGGAAGTCCGTGTATCCCACGGCTGAAGCCTGTGGGTTTTACTGCTTCCCTCAAACTCCTAACAATATTGATAACACTCTGGAAAATCCTCAGATTCACTATGGAGCAGAAGGGGTAGTTACCGCCTCTATCCGGAAACAGAATATGGTCTCGCCGGGGAAGGAGTTCTGACCCGCGAGTGTGAACCTTAGATTGCTGAATTCTGTGACCAGCGAAGGAATATTGGTCAGGGAAGAAAG
>JAMDBT010000010.1:4585-14071 GCA_023487205.1 Thermoplasmatota archaeon | reverse complement strand
TATTTATCCATTCGGATCCGCTTCAACCCAAACGACGCATCCAGGATCGAACATGCGTTTACATCCGGATTGAAATCTAATTTGATGGACGGAATATACAAACGGGTTGGGTATGCGATCAAGGATGTTTTTGGTGCGTCCCGCATTCCCAATTCCTACACGTCAACGGGGGGTCCCATCAGGGAATATGAGGTCGTGGAATGCATGAATCCTTGCAAGCGAAACACGACGAATCCTATTAATTCGCCTTGGGATAACCGGATATGGCCCTCGTGGAGTGCGTCCCGAATTTCAGCGAAGGAAGGAACAGGGAGATCGTGCAGGCGATTGTGGATTCTATTTCGGCTGTCGACTCCGTTAAGATCTTGGATATGGAGATGGACGCGGATCACAACCGGTCTGTCATCACGTTCGTGTGCGAACCTAAGAATGCCGTAGAAGCTGCGTTCCAGGGGGTAAAAAAAGCCGCATCCCTGATCGACATGTTCAAGCACAAGGGGGAGCATCCAAGATTTGGCGCAACAGACGTATTGCCGTTCATTCCAGTAGAAGGGGCCAGCCTGAAGGAATGCGTCGATCTGGCCAGATCCCTTGGCGAGAGGGTGGGCAGGGAACTTTCCATTCCCGTGTTTCTGTATTCTGATGCTGCTTCCAGGAATGACCGGAAGAACCTGGAGGAGATCAGGAGCAAGAGTTTCCAGTTCGAGCAGTTGTCGCAGCACATATCGGAGGAAAAATGGAAACCGGATTACGGTCCTGGAGAAGTGGGAAAGGCTGGAGCTACAATAATCGGTGCAAGGGACTTCCTCATAGCGTACAACGTTAACCTCCCCACCACCGACCTGGACACCGGAAAGAAGATCGCGTCTGCGATGAGGGCAAAGGACGGAGGTCTTGCCAACGTGAAGGCCCTTGCTTTTTCCCTGAAGGACCGGGGACTGACGCAGATATCGATGAACCTCACAAATTTCCGGAAGACCCCCATATACCGGGCTTTCGAAGCTGTGAGAACGGAATCCGCAAGGTACGGGATCGCGCCTGTTGAATCTGAAATAGTGGGCCTGATTCCGCTTGAAGGGCTGGTCCAAACGGCCGGCTACTATCTGCAGCTCAGGGGATTTTCAAGGAAGCAGATTCTGGAGGAGAAGCTGTGGGGAAAGGATGACTCAACCCTGGATGTATTCATGGAGGACCTTGCAAGTGCCTCCCCGGCCCCGGGAGGAGGATCCGCATCGGCGCTAGTTTCGGTTGTGGCTGCTTCCCTGGCATCAATGGTATCCCAGATCACGCTTGGGAAGGAAAAATACAGTGATCAGTGGGTGAGGATGCAGCAGATTTCAGAACGGTCCAGAACGATTTCATCCGAATTGAGGAACCTGATGAAGGAGGACGTCGAGGGGTTTAACGGCGTGGTCAAGGCTTGGGGACTTCCCAGGAAAACGGACGAGGAAAAGAAGGTCCGGAAAGCGGCAATAGAGAAGGCATCGCTTTTGGCTATCCGTGTTCCCTGGAGAATCGCTGTCCTGTCAAGGGAACTCGTTGACTTGTCCGTGGATCTGGCAAGGAAAGGGATTCCCAGTGCTGTAACGGATTCCATGGCCGGAATTTCCCTCGCTTTGAGCGCGATGAGGTCTTCGCTCTACAACGTGCTGATTAACCTCAAGTCCGTTACGGACGCTTCAGTGGTAGAATCGGAAAAACTTAAGGTTAAGCTATTCCTGGAAGAAGCTAATGCCACTGCCGGAAAAGCACTGCGGGAAAAAGAGGAAGAAATTGGGCTGAAAGCCTAAAAGAAGGATTTCTTTATTGCTCCCTCAACCTTCTTCTGCATGTCGGGGCTGATCTCGTTCATCTTGTGGGCGCTTTTCGCGTGGTCCACAATGTTTTTCATGAGATCTTCCTTGGAAGCGGCCTTACTGGTAAACTTACAATCCATTCCCGTGTCAGAGCACTTGAATTTATAGCTTGCCATGTTCTCGCTACGGAATTCAAACTTTAATATATTAACATTTTGAGATGCCTTTTGGCTGCTTTTGGGATGGAGTCTACCATTGCTACAGCCGTTTATGGCAGGTCTCTCAATGTGGAACATCAACGCTGGGCAATTAAGCAACAGTCTTAGACCATTTTTCAATGGCCTAAGCCATTATATGCCCGGTTATCTCAAAATCATTTCATCCGAGAAAATCAGGTCAGCTGGGGTATGACTTCTCGAATCGCCTTGAGCACCGACTCGTTGCTGGAAATCGAGCTTTTCCATCCCGCTTTCATCGACTTCTCTATTGAAAGCTGGGCAAGTTTCACGTCTCCTTTCCATCCCCTGCCGCCCTCTCCCGGAACAAGCCTGAAGTTAACATCCTTCAGGCCAAGTCCTTCAGACACATACCGGGCGATGTCCATTACTGAAGTTGTATCGCTATTTGCCAGGTTGTAGACGTCGGTCTTCCTTGAAGCCCCGTTGAGAAAGATCATTCCTTCTACACAGTCGTCAACGTGCAGGTAGGACTTTCGTTGCGATCCGTCGCCGAGCACCTCAAGATCACGTGGATTCTTTCGCAGCTTCATAATGAAGTCAAAAATAACTCCGTGGGTTGAATTCCTTCCAACTATGTTCGCAAACCTGAAAACTGTACCCCTTATGCCATAGTAATGAGAGAAGGCACTGATGAAGCCTTCGCCCGCTAGCTTGGATGCCCCGTATGTGGAAATTGGCATTAGTGGCCCATAATCCTCGGGCGTGGGAAGAACCGCGGCCTCCCCGAACACCGTGGAACTGGATGCAAAGATCAGATTTCTTGAATCTGTTTTTCTGCAGAATTCCAGAACGTTATATGTGCCCTGCACGTTGACCCTGAGATCGGTCAACGGATCAACTGATCCTCCCCTCACATCGGAGTTTGCGGCCAGGTGAATCACGGTATCGTAGGGTCCATTTTTCGCCAGAGGGTCAAGGGTGGAATAATCTGTGATGTCTGCCCTGGTAAAATGAAACCTTTCGCTCGCAGAGAGAAGCTTAACATGCCTGATATCGACATTCTGGAAGTTGTCAATTGCATAGACTTCGTTTTCGACAAGCAGCCGGGCACACATGTTTGATCCGATGAACCCTGCGCCTCCCGTAACAAGTATCTTCTTTCCTTTCAGTATAATCATCCCGTTATCAGCAAAAGGGTGTCAAGCTTTCGGTAGACATTCATAGAGAACCTTCAAAACGAAGTCTCCTAATAAACGACAGACCTGGGGAACACGTGCCTGTGACCTGAACCAACCCCCGTATTTCAATCGCCTTTTCGAAATCCTGCGTTGAATTGCCGGCCTGTTCTCGTCGTCTCGTTTACACAATGGCAAAGAATACCAAAGGAGAATTCGGCTTTTGGGTAAATTATTCTCCCAGCAATTCCTGATAAGTTCTGGATTGGTACGCTTCAGGTAGTTGAACTGCCTGGAATTCCGCACGTTCATCTTCAGCGTTTCCCCGGTCTTTTTCCTGGGAGGGAGTTTCTGCCGTAAATTCGTGGGCATGTTCCTCTCCATAATGGAGTTCACGCTGGGAAGGGGGCGGAGGACATGGTACGCTAACACGAGGAAGGAAGCAGGGGACATGTTGAAGGAAATAGGCTACAAATGGCAACGTGACGAAATGAAAGCACCGTCGTAGGAAGAATAACTTCCAAGATTTCGGAGTTTGAGTTTAAATGAATTCGATCATTCGAACCTTATGCATAAGAGAGGATTCCCCGAAGATAAGGGGAGAAGGAAGAATGGCAATTTCCCGGTTAACAGAAGAACGGAAAAAATACCCCCGGTTCGGGCGGGAATGCTCGCAATCGCCATTTGCTTCGTCATTTTGGCGTCAGGAGGTGCGGTTGGTCACACACTGCCCGCACGAAAACCATTCAGCAACGTGAAGGAGACTGGAGCCGCAGAACAGATGTCAGGGGGCAGCGGTTCTGCACCATACTCCTGGTTTGTCAATAACACTCTTCTCCCGTGGAACAATACTCTGTTGCACGGCAATGTGGTTGATACCGGCAACGCGTTATCGGTGACTGGAAATCCTGTAGTTGACAATGCCACCGGTAACATTTACGTGGCTGTGCTATCCGGTCCTTACCCCTCCTATTACCTTGCTTTAGTGAACGTGACCACCGGCATGGCCACTGCATTAATTTCGCTGCCTGCCTCCTATCCTGCAGGGTTGGTATACGATCCAGGCAACGGAATGATCTACGTAACTTCAAACAATAACGTCTATATGATAAACACGTCGCTCAACAAGTATGTCGGGAAAACCCCGGATTTCATGCAAACTACCGGCTACACCTATGATTCAAGCGTATATGATTCTTCGAATGGCAATGTTTACATCCTGGAAAGCAACACTTCCGGTGCAAGAATTTCCGTACTCAATACATCTCTGTCGAGGGTAACCTCCAACATAACTTCGACGAATCTGACCGATCCCGCTGAGACAGGAGTTTTTATGGTCTTCGATGCATCCGATGGATATATCTACGTCGATGTGACCGGTGGATCCTTCAGAGGAATTGACGTTATTAACGTGAATAGTGAAAGCTTGGTCAAATCGATAACTGCCCCAGGCTTTGGGTCATACGCAGTTGGGGAGATGTTATATGTTCCCGGCACAAAGGTAGTTTACGCAGAAATCGAAAACTCGACTTATTTCTACAATATCAGCTCTGTTGACGTTTCCTCAGGCACCCTGACGAATAATATTACCGTATCGACCGAAGGCTCCGGGTTCGGAGGCATAGGTCCAATGGCGTACCTTACTTCCACAGGGTACGTGTATGTAGTGTATAGCAATGGAACAGGGTATAACATATCCGTGATTGATCCTGCGTCTTCGGTAATATTGGGTCACATAACCGGTATGCTGCCACCAGAGTCATTCGCGAGTCTCCAGTACGGTCTGCAACAATCGGATTCGCTGATATATGACCACGGCAATGGAAAATTATACTATCTCTTCGGCAGTTCAGTCGGCCCGGGAGGGTTTTCGACGATAAACCCGCCTGCGGATTCTCTTGATCCGATTGCAATTCCACTGGGGTCCGCTCCATCAGCAATTGTGTACGATTCGTCGGGAAACGCGTATGTTGCGGACGCCGCCTTCAATGACGTGTTTGAGATTAGCCATGCCACAGGAAAAATATCTACGGTGATTGCCGTCAGATCAGCACCGGATGCCATCGCCTATGACAATGCTGACAAAGAGATGTTCGTGGGCGGCAGCTCCGGGGTGATTTCGGTAATAAGCACGGTTTCGAACAGGGTTGTTGACAACATCACCGTCGTTAGCGGTGCCTCGCCACCGACAGAACCAGCAATGGTCTACGACAGTTCAAACGGCTACGTCTACGCTATAAACAACTTCGGCGCTTCGCCAGGCACCCTATCAGTCATTTCCACCTCAAGCAACACTGTGGTGGCAAACATCAGTGTGGGGACGGACCCTATGAGCGTAGCCTATGATTCTTCCAACCATTACGTTTATGTAACCAATGTCCAGTCAAACAATATTTCGGTCATAAGCGGCGCGAGTTTCCTGAGCACGTTCTCATTCAATTTTGGTAGCCTTTCACCAGCCTCCGTATACTTTAACGCGGTTACGGGGTACCTTTACGTCCTGTCTGTTGGCAACCTTTATACCAACATTTCAGTGATTAACCCCTCTGATAACAGCATTCTCAAGGTTTTCAATGTATCCCTGACCTTATCCGGGGACGTTGCCTTTGGGCCGAATGGTAGCATGTACGCCTCCGTGCCCGTGGATAACAACATGAATGGGGAAGTCGTGGTCATTAACGTTACAAGTTACGCGGTGGTGGATTCAATCCAAACGGGGCTCGGAAGCGGAGCAATCGCGTCTGACCCCCTTGGAAATTCCTTGGATGTTACCAATTTTCAACCCCCCTCATTCTATGGTCCCAGCGGCTCTATATCCGAAATACTTTTCGCTAGGGAAACTTTGTACGGCATAACCTTCGTCGAGACGGGCCTGCCGTCGGGAAGTGAGTGGTACTTGTTATTCCAGAATTCGACCAGCACTCACAGCTACTTCTCCTCCACGACTTCGATATCTGTCCCGATGCAACTCAACGGAACCTATAGTTACTATGACGTCTCTTCAATGGTGAATTACAAGGCATCGCCTGATGCTGGAAGCGTCGTAGTCAACGGGCATAACCAGATAATCAACGTCACTTTTGCGCCATTCAAGTCGAGAACCTATGTTGCAGAATTCACTGAAACTGGCCTCCCGGCGGGATCCCAATGGTACGTGAACGTCTCCAATCTCAATTCGTCCGGAGCCATCACGAAAAGCACCTATAACGTGAGCCTTCCAAATGGAACATACACTTACGTTGCTGAATCCGATAATTTTTCTGCCCCCGGAGGTCCCCTCACCATCTCAGGTCACAACGTCTCAATCACGTTGGAATTCCATAGGACATACCTGATTAATTTCCAGGAAACCGGGTTGCTTCGTGGCGTATTCTGGTATGTGGTCCTGAACGGTACCGAGAAATCCAGTCAGAACCAGTCCATTAGCTTCAAAGAAGCAAATGGGACTTACTTATACACAGTTGGAGAAGTAGGTGGATTCACTGTTTCCAATACAAGTGGCCATGCCATCGTCACTGGCGATGCGGTAAATGTCAGTCTCAGTTTTGTCCTGCAACCTCATGATTCCAGGCCTATTTGGGCTTTTACAGGTGCCTATCTTAACTACAGCTATACCATGGTAAACGGCAATTTTTCCCTCAGCGGAGCATTTCTCATAACAGTCGAGAATGTGAATTCCTCCAACGGGATGCTTGAAATAAACGAAACTACAACAGCTCCGGGACTAAGAATGAGCCTGGTTTTCAACGTTTCGTGGAACGGAGTTATTCCCATGGCATACGATCCGTCCGTAATGCTCTTCCCTGAAGGCCTGAATTCCAGTGTTCTCGCCGGGATCAATAAAGGGGTGTCTTCCATCGATGGCACCCCGGTGACAGACGGCGCCAGCCTCACTGTATCAACACCAATGGGCAAATTACCCGTTGACCGAATATCAATAAGCACCGGTCTTAGCGTCGAGAATGTCTACTATGACAGCGTCTCAGGGGTATCTCCGTTGTTCACGTACAACTTCACCGGCGTTGGAACCAACATGCTTGGATCCCTGGAATCTACGAATATCAGGATGAGTGTACCCGCATACCAGATCACGTTTTCCGAAACTGGGCTTTCATCCGGCACACTATGGAATGTAAAATTTGACGGCTTGAACCACTCAAGCAGCACATCCACGATAGCATTCTCTGCGCAAAACGGCAATTATTCGTATTCGATTGAAGCGGTCCAGGGCTATACAGTTTCAGTTCCAACGGGTAACGTGACTGTGAGCGGCAAGAACGTGGCGGTTACGGTAAGATTCTCCTCCACGGGCAAATCCACTGGCAACGGCCCCATGACAATAGGAACCCTTGAGATCATAGGTGCGGCAGCCCTCATCACGGCCGTGATTGCTGCCGTTTCGGTGATCCTGTGGAGAAGAAGATGATCTGCCTCTGCGCATAATTCGGAAACAAACCGGGGCGGATCTCCTCCTAACGCCCCGGTGGCAGAGGATGCCCTGCAATTCCGCTCGCTGGACACCATCCACCGCCCTGCGCCACGCTGATAGGCAAAGGATAATATGAATAGCGACTTCATGGAAGAAGTGGATTATTCCCTAGCAATGGATATCATCAGGTATTTGCAATGGCCTGGAGAGGATTCTAAGGATGAGTGGCTTGGAGAAGATCTCAGGCGACCCACTGCTTACTGGATTTATGAGAAAATTCGCGGTGAAGCCAAGCAGTTGCGGATGAGAGGATCGAGTAAAGCCTTACCGTCAAAGTATTCGGTATTCCTGCATTACAACATTATACTCCGTTCATTTATTCCCAGGCTGGTGTTTGATCCCTCGATTTTCTCGCACACCATGACTTCAGTCCTGTTTGCAGATGATGTGTTTGTCGGGAACTCCCCGATGGCGAGCATATTTGAGATCCCCCGGATAGAACTGGTACAGAAGGGACTCGGATTCGGACCGGCCGGCATTTTCCCGGTGCTGTCGGTGAATGTGCTTCATCGAAACGAGGATGAACTCCGGGAAACGGTGGAAAAAATTCAGGCTATTTCCCCCTCCATCCAGGAATTCTACAGGGTAAGAAATTATCTCCTCTTGCCGAAATCCGGCAACAAAGGCAACCCAATGGCCTTCTTTCGGGAAATGAGGGAATTGACCAGGAAAGTTCTGGTTGGGATCATGAAATATCCTCTCATTCCGCTCAACAAGCTGGCGACAAGGATTGATGAAAAGCGTGACAAGGTCTACAGGGAATTCTCTCGAATAGCCGGCTCCGGCTTATTCAAGATAGAGTATAGCGTTGCAAACCCGAAAATCGAGGGTATCTCTCTATTCCAGTCCGGTTTTCCAGTCAATGAAGGAGAGAAGGAAAAGTTCCTGGCGAACCTGAAATCATTTCCTGAACTGAATGAGAGGCTGCTCATTGCTCGCATGAGTTTCAGGGATATACTATACACTGTAAACTGGTGCAATAACTACATGGACTTCGTTCGTCTCCACTTGAAATTCAAGGAATACCTGGGAATCGAAAGACCCTTCCTGTCGGTGTGGGAGCCGATCACCTACTATAACAAAATGACATCACTGCGAATGGTCAACGGCAATTAGGCCCTTCTTGCCTGACCCTCAGGATCGGGCTTCCACAGTTATCCTTCTGTCCCACTGTTGGTTGCGGACGCAGTAAATATCTGATTGAGATATGCATTCCATCTGGTCAAACCAGGGAGGGGAAGATAGGGGGTGGCATCAGAATGAGGGTTTCCAGGAATAGCTAATCAAATGGTGGATCTAATCCGTAATCAGGTTTGATATGGAAATCACGTCACTGGCGTGCTTTCTCCTGCTATATTCGTGCAGGAACTTCAGGCATCCAGACAGGAAACCACCAATATGCCTCTCTTCCAGAACGAAGGAATCGTAAAGATGGCCATTACCGTCCGAGTATATCCAGCAGGAATGTGGCCCGGGGGCACTCACTACCACGTTGTTGAAAAACTGGGAATAGAAGGAGGATTTGAGGTAAAACTCTACAAGGGCATGGGCGGCATCCCGCCAGATTACCGAGTGTTCGCATTTCCCCCCCCAACCGCGTTTCCTTTGACAAGTCCGACAAGAGATCCAGACTCTTAGGAATAGTACCTCAGTTCCAGGTATCCCTCGTTCTGGAATATTCCCATGTTCTCTGTAACAAGTTCTTCCCCCGACGATCAAACGACAACACTCCCCCCTGATCTGGGGAGACGAACTCCTTTAGGACACCATTCACCTCGTTGACCCTTGACTCCCGGGATTCTATCCCGAACATGAGGTCATCCCGGCACAGAACGGCAGTGGGGCGT
>JAMDBT010000010.1:0-4234 GCA_023487205.1 Thermoplasmatota archaeon | reverse complement strand
TTTGTTTCCGGCAGACTCATACCCGTGGAAGCGAGCATAAAATGCCAGGTCATAAGCAGCCTTGATCACCCCCGCCAGGAATGGCATCGCAGCTGGCATGATCCCCGCAAGCTCTCCTCCTGCGGCCGGTGCCGGTATGATGGCGGCATTTCTGATGGAAATGAACTCTGAATTCGTGGCCATCCGGTCGTTCTCCGGTATGAAAGTGTTTATGAAACTGTCCCTGGGAGATACGTCCATCTGGCTGGTTGCCTGCCTCGCAAAGAGCATTGCCTCACTGAACACCAGCACGTGAATTACCGGCATCAGGATCAGGAAGGCATTGCTAACCAGGTGCGTGAATACCATGGTTCTTACCAGGCCGATTCTGGTTGAAACCCTTCCCGCTATGAGGATTGATACCGCGGAAAGGGCATTCACAATAACGAATATGAGTCCCACCTGAACAAGTTGCAACCCGTAAACAGCAAGGAACCATAGCGAGAGCATGGCCGAATTGATCATTCCTCCCGCAAATGCGTCGACCGCGAAGAGCACCCCGAGAGTATTCCTGATCCTCTTTGTGCCTTCAGAAACGGATTTCGGAGACGGGGAACTCTCCCACGCCGGGAAAATGAGTGCTAGGTACGGTATGCCAGAGAGCAGCGACATGGCGAGACATACCAGGAAGACGGATCCAAAACTGATGCCGGGAAGCGTCCACAGCACCACCGCGGCAGCTGTATTTCCTGCGTAAGAAAGGAAATTGTAATATGAGAACAGCGAGTTCTTTTCCGCCTGGATCTGAGAGGTTTTCCCGATGGCGTACTGTTCCATGGCCTGGTTTGCAGACATATCCTTTCCTGAAAGAGGGACGCCTCCAATCAGAAGGGCAGCGACATAGGAATAGAGATTCTGCTGTAGATAGAGGACGAGCAATGCAACGACAAGGAGAACCCAGGAAATTTCCAGCCTCGATTTGAGGGAAACCCGCAGCTTGGGAATAAGATAGACAAAGACTGTGGAAGTCAGGCCGCTGAATGCCACAATAATGCCGGTATACAGGTATCCGATCCCCAGGCTGCCAAGAAAGTAAGGCGCACTTATCGCAAGCACTGTGAATGTGAAACTGCGAAACGATCTTGATGCTGAAAGCAGAAGCCCCAGACCAGTTCCAGGTCTCATGAGTTCACTTCGGATTCCCGAGGAAGGTTCACCGGGGCACTGTCTATCTCGCGTCCAACCTGCACATTTCTCTCAGCACGTCCTGCATAATGAACCTAACCCGCATAATGCCCGCATCCCGAGCAGGTTGAGAGTTGTCAACGCGGTTATCAGAGGCGGTATCCGCACTCGTGATTCGAGTTAGGAGCTTTCTCGTATGGGATTCGGAGAAGCAAGGTTTCGGCATTTCCAAAGGCATGATCGAAATCAATAATGAGCCCGTGCAGATCACAGATCATGGAAGAGTTCTCCTTCGCAACCAGGAAAAGCGATCTTCTCAATTTGACCGGGAGGAAGTTTCAGGCGCTGGTGGTGGGCGGGGGCATCATTGGATCCGGTATTGCCAATACTCTGGCTCAGTGCGGGGTGTCCGTGCTCCTGATAGACAAGGGGGACTTTGCATCAGGGACAAGTTCCGGTTCTTCCAAGATGATCCATGGAGGTTTGAGGTATCTGGCCCAGGGCAGGATCCGATTGACCGGGCACCTGCTCCGGGAGCGGAATTACCTCCTCCGGAACACCGGGATTGTCAGCTGGAAAAATTTTACCATTTTGATTGGCAAAGGCATGTGGAACAGGCGTCAGCTTTCTTTCGGTCTGATCCTGTATCGGCTATTGGGAGGCGGCAGATCCTCCAGGTACGTGAAGAACGGTGGGGAATTTCCAGGCAATGTGGATGGCTGCTTCACGTACAGGGACGCGGTTACAGACGATGCACTTCTCACCATGGTTAACGTGATCTCCGCAAGGGACCATGGCGCAACCTGCCTGAACTACGTGAAGCTGAATGCCATTCCCGGAAATGCGGGTGGATCATATTCGGTCATCGACACAATTACTGGAGAGAACTTCGTTGTGGGTGCGGACTTGGTGATTAACTGTGCAGGATCGTGGGCAAGGGACCTTGTAACGTTCCATGATAAGGAAAGGACGAGGATGAAGTTGAGCAAGGGGGTCCACCTGATATTCCCTGCAAGCATTTTCCCCCGGAAGGATGTGATTGTTTTCCGTTCATCGGTGGATGGAAGGCAGATGTTCATTATCCCCAGGGAAAAAGTCGTAATTCTTGGCACGACCGATGAATTCACCGAGGATCCGGCAGACTTCGCAGTGTCAGAGAAGGAAAGGGACTACGTGCTCAGGAGCGTCGCCGATCTCTTCCCCCAGTTCAGGCGGGAATCCATCATTGGCGAATACGCAGGGATTCGTTCTCTGTACGGAGTGGGCGATTCCCCGGGCAAGATGTCCAGGGACTTCAAGCTTATCAGAAGTGGCAATACCATGACCGTATTCGGCGGGAAAGTCACTGATTACCGGAGAGTATCCAGGATCGTTTCGAAAGCCATACTGACCGAACTGGGCTTGAGGAAATCGGTGCGGGGTCTCCCGGAGATCAAGGATAACGCAATGAAGGACGGGATAACTGTCGAGCAGGCCGTTTACGCTATGTGCTCCCTGTGTGCTGAAGATGTGGTCAGGAGAAGGACAGGCAGCATCTTTTTCGATCCCGGGTCCGTGAAGTCACAGATCGGCGATTTTGAGAATTTGATTAGGGAACGGGGCCTGAATACGGTATCACGGGAGGGCGTGGAATACCTTAGCTTGCCTCCCTTATGAGTTGAGTGCTCCCCGCAGGCAATGGATCATATCTCCTTTGACATTATCAGATCGGTTACGTTGAAGCCTGTAGACTTGTACAAATTTATCGCGACGGTATTGTGCCCGAATACGTGAAGCGTGATTCTCCTTTGGCCAAGAGCCTTGGCCTTCTCTTCTGCAGCGATCATTGCTTGTTTTCCATATCCTTTCCCCCTGAACTCAGGATTTATGACAATGTCCCAGACGTAAGCCCCTGCGTAATCTCTGCCTGATTCCAGTATTCCCAGCCAAAGGACACCAGCCTTTCTTGAATTATCCATTTCGACGATATTGAACAGAAAATGGTTTGGAGTTTCTTTTCCCTGAGGAAGTATCCTTGCCAACTGGTCTCCTGCCAACGCCTCTGCTTCCTCTTTTTTCCAGGTCCCAGCCTTTACCTTTTCGTTTGCATAGTTCTCAATGCTGAACTTCAAGTATTCCTGAAAATCCGCCCCATCCATTTCCTCAAGTACGATCATATTTGCGTCTAGAGGAATTTCATATAAGATTCTTCAGGATATACGGTTATCCGCAAGCACCATTACAGGAAATCGGGTGATTCAGGACGGGACGATGGTTAAACGAAACCCGTGGAAGAGAGCGAGCGGAATGAAACCTGCAATCTGGAAATAAAGTGGTACCGGTTGTAAAGTAACAGAAGAGGGGAATCAGTCTCCCAGAATTTTTCTGGCAGCCTTCACGGGGACAACGCAGATCAACCGTGTGTCCACAGTCGCGGTCATTCCGTGGAAAGCGTTGGGCGGGATAAAGATGAAGCTGTCCTTGGGCGCCTGAGACTTCTTCTCACCGATCGTCACGTCGAGGCTGCCGTCGACAACGAAGATTTCATGCTCATAATCATGCGAATGATATGGAGTGCTCTTGTCCTTCTTGATGTTGATCAGCCTCATGGAATAGTTGTCTGCGCCGTCGCGGTGAGTGATGAGCCACCGAATCCCTGCGCCGCCTTCCATGGGCATCTCCTCAATATCAGAAGACCTCTTGACGAATCCTCTCGCAGACTCCTGCATCCAGGAGTATCTGAATTTAAACTATAACAGTTTGTCTGGTTTCACAGATCAGATTAACGCAGGTGACCGTAGCGTTGGACAGTCGGCATACCTGGCTCCGGGCAAGAGATGGAACTAATGTCTTCTGGATGGTTTTCGTGCCGTCGGGGGCAGGTGTCGAAGGCTATTGTGCAGGCTATAGGGTTGCGGACACGTTCTCCGAATTCTACATGACCTGGAGAGACCTCAAAATGTACAATCAGAAATCCGGCTGCATGACGGGAAAAATGTCAACGGATTGTTCGAATCCCCTCCTCGCCCGTTTGCCCGAATCATAGTGCCTCACGGGAGCGGCTTTCAACCTGACCCGTCGAAGCCATGAT